>JAHKLW010000022.1 GCA_020854815.1 Methanofastidiosum sp.
CAGTAACTCCTCCATGAGCTGGGTTTGTCACGATTGAAAATGTGAGACTATCGCCGTCTATATCAGAGGCGTTAAGCTTGCCAGACTTAGGAGTGTCTTCTATTACTACAAGAGCCCCATCGAATGTTACTGGTGGATTATCTCTAGCAGTCATCTTCCACCATGTTGAGTTTGTCTCTCCCAAAGGATCTCTAACTAAAAGGCCAAAATACCAATCTTTTTCTCCGTTCCCTCTCAAATCATCTGTAATTGAAAAATTAGCATATGCAGATTGCCATGTTTGATTGTAATCAGGAGAAGTCCATAAATTTTCGAAAGTTTGACTTACCAGCCAAACTGTTTGAACTTCATCCCCATTTGGATCTCCATTATCCTTTCCTTTCATTGTGAAGAGATAACTAAGTCCGTTATCCTCATCATAAATATAACTAGAATTGGTATCCGTCCCTCCTATTGAGAATATAGTCGGGGCATTTGGAGGTTTATTATTTGCTACAATAAATCCTCCCAAATGTTGGTCGCTTAACTTAGTTATTACACAAATTTCAGGATCACATATTGAAAGACTTAAATCGTATTCTCCATCTGGAACAGTAGTGCTATCCCAACTAAAAGATGTTAAAGTTGTATTTTCCACTAAAGTAGTTTCGGTTCCATCACGAGTTAAAACTAATTTATAAGTCAATGGATCATTGTTAGCATCTGTCGCAGGCAACCATTCTATTAATATTTGTCCACTATAAGCCCCCAATTCTGGGTTTGGAGATGTAAATATCGTTTTAGAGGGCGGTAAGTTAGGAAGTGGCGTATAAAAGAATTCATATGAGTCTGAAGTTGTTCCCGAAGTATTTGTTGCATTTATATCTATTTTTACCCCATCGATAATGTTTACTCTTCTAGCTATGTGGACATGGACATCGGGACTTCCTACTTGAACAGATGGAGCGTTCCAATTTGAAGAGGGAAATCTATTGGCAGTATACCACGCTTGAGTAGTATATAAATTTTCATTGTGATATTTTAAATCCCATCCTCTTTGTTCAGGTTCCGCATCGTTGTATAGGATTATCCAAAAGTCATCAGAAACATCAAGTCCTCCTATCTTTCCGTTCGTGTCTGTCTTCAAAGGTATTAAGAAGTGAGAGGAATTTGTTGTGTGGTTGTGATTAAAACTATCAGTTCTCAAGATGCTTCCTACATAATAACTATTGGATTTAGTTCTCCATTCACTTTGGAAATATGAAGTAGTTTCTCCTTTTCCAATAACGTATATATCTATAGGTGCTGAAGTACTATAGGTTCGTGGAACTGCATTGAATTCTATCCAAACACTCATATTTGTATCCATTTGAAAAGGGTTAACAAAATGAAATAACTGATAATTATGTCTACGTAGCAACATGCTAGAGGGTGTATTATACCATGTTGTGTCCGAAGTTGTAAAGAATACCTCTGGATATATGTTGTCAGGATAAATGTATTCTTTTTTCCAAATGTCGCCACTTGCCCAAGTCATGTCAAATTCCAAAGGTTCGCTTGCGCATACACCGTCTATATAATAATCCCAACAATCATTTCCAGATTCGCCATTAATTGCTGTGACCTTTATTTTTACTGTGTCGGCATTTGTAATGTTTGCTTCTACTGTATATCTCCCAAAATAAGATATATCTAACTCAGGAGAAATTTTCAAATCATTTATTGTAGGCGTATCCGATCCAGCGACTATATTTAATCCCACTATAATAGTTAACAGAGTAACAAAGATTATTTTTTTCATTAGTATCCTCTTAATTATTACATACAAGCGAGAGTAATCGTTGTAAAATTAATATTGTATGGATGGTCAAAGTTTATAAATATTTCGTTAATCTCTCCCCATTGGATAGTCGCCACAAATAAATTAGAAAAATTAAAAGCTTTAGAACTGATATAGTCTAAACAATCAAAAAAATTCAAAGAAAGAATATAAAAATTATTGTATCTTCCACTTTACAGTTGTAAATACCGGACCTCTAATATCTATCTTACCTTTACCCCTTAGGTACTGGTGAATGTATGTCGGAAGGGATATATTGATATCAGAAATGCTTCTGACTATAGGGATTCTTTCTTCGTACTCTCCCTGTTCTTTGGTCGCCTCTATTTTTGAAACAACTTTTCTAAAGAAAGCCTCAAGATATGAAATTTTGGTATCAACGCCATTCTTTATTATATTTAGGGAATTTGGATCTGTTGAATCTTGAAGTATTCCAACCATGACTTTTTCTAAGACATAAATCTGATTGAATCCTGCAGGCCCAATTAATTTAGTATTTTCCTCAGGTTCTACAATCATTACCTCTATTTTTCTGCCCAGAAAATCTCCTTTGTAAGAAGTAAAGTCGCATGGTGATTGTGCATCTTTGTTTTGCCGTGCAGTTTCAATTAAAGCCTTCAATAATTTTTCTCCGTCTGATGTTTTAATATCCTGAACAAACTCAATAGATTTTGCAATATCTTGATCGGAAAAGTCAATTTTGTAAAACTGTGGATATATCAGCTCACGAATATCATTTACTCCGCTTCGGATCATAGATATTCTTTCTGCACCTTGCCCAATATTTAAGACATCATACGGGATTTTGTATTTCTTCAAGACTTCCGCGGAATATAATCCAAAGTCAGCAATCTCTATCCAGTCCCCTAATTTAATAAACGCTTCATGCTCAGTTCCAGCTTCATAGTAACTTGCACTTCTTTTTTTGACCTTGAATTTGACTTTGTCGAAGCCAAGTCTTTCTGTGAAATTTGTTACAATTTCTTTTCCTAATTCGGGAGATATTTCTTTGTCCATGACAACACATGATGCAGAGAAGTGGCTTCTAAGATGTGTCTGGTCTTCTCGCTGCTCACGTCTGAAACATCTGTCAATTGAAAATAATTTTAATGGAAGTTCACTCCTACCAGCAAGAGCTTGTAGAGTAATAAACCATCCGGAAGTCATATGAGACCTTAAAGTGAGATTTGTAGGAACTGGAATTAATTCTTTAAACTCTTTGAAAAGGTCCAATACTTTTTCAGCCGCTTCAAATTCAATTCCCAGGCCTTTGGATATTGCTTCAACAAAGTCGTCACCTTCTATAGTACCTCTCTTATAATCTTGTAGAGTTCTTTCAAGATTTCTGCTCCTTCTTTCGTCTAGTTCTACATAATTAGATATCTTATCTTTGACTTCCTTTGAGAGGCCAACGTTTGGTCTTGGAAGTCCAGCTAGGTAATATACCCTATCAAGTATGGCAGGAGTCTCTGAACCCCACTGTCTGTACATATCATCATCAGTTATGAAAAGAGGATTGAAAACCTCATCAAAATCAAGATCAAGATAAATGTTCCTAAGAATGGATATTGTTTCTTCTAAAACATGTGGCTTACCCATAAACTAGCCCCTCTCCCGGATCAACTTCTCTCTTTGGTGAAACTGAAGGCATGGAAACAGGGGATGGAACGTTTATATCATTAGAAACGCCTACCGCCTCAACAAAACATCTGTATAGTATTGCATTGTGAATAAAAAGATATTTGCCAGTATCAAGCTTCTTTTTCTCTTTCCATTCATTAAATAGTTCTTCTTTTTCAGGGCCATCGTAAATAAAAACGCCTTCAATTTTAATTGAGCAAACATTGGGGCTATAATTGCAGCAGAAAACAAATTCTATGAAAATATTGTTATTATTGCTGAAATACGCATCTGTTAAGGTTAAGTTGCTTGAAATATTAACAGATGGCGATCCTTCATCGACTCTGATAAATCTTTTGGCTTCAATGCCAGTTAAAATTACGCCCCCCATAATACCATCCAAAAGTATGAGATATTATATATAAGATTAACTTATTTAATCAATCCTTGGATAATAAGACAACTCTTGATTCTGGTGCCGAATCAATTGCCCGATACCCGGATGTTTCTTCAAATTTTTTACAGAATTCTTGTATATCCTCAAACATAGGCATGTTTTCTACTTCAAGCCTTTTTCTAGAATATCCTACAAACATGTAAGCTTTAGCCTCAATAAAATCCGGATTTGCCTTTTCTATAATTTTTGAGTATTCATCGATATCCGCCATATTATAATCCTTTACAAGTGTCAGCCTAATTATTCTCCTTTTTGTTTTAATCGTTGGTAGAACTTCCAAAGATTCATTTAGCTTTTCCCATCCATCTCTAATTTGCGGATTACATACTCTTTCATAAGTCTCTTTTGTGGGTGCTGGCAATGTGATGTAAAGGTTATCTGGATACGTATTCATTGATGAAAGCACTTCTGGAGTTGTTCCGTTTGTCACGAGGAATGTCGAGAAATTTCTTTTTCTAAATCCATCTATTAGCCCAGATAGATCAGGATAAAGCGTAGGCTCACCTGCAAGAGAAATTGCAACGTTTGTTGGATTTTCTGCTTCTTTTAATTTATTAATGTTGACCTTTTCGAGGAAGCCGTGGTATACTGAGAGTAGTTCTCTTTGTGCCTCTATGCATCCTTCAATTATAGTCTCAGGATCATCATACTTAGCGAGATTATCTTCATTGTACTCAACTGGCCGCCAACAGAACAAACACTTGTGCGTACACCAAGCAACTGAGGGGGTCATCTGGAGACACCTATGGCTTTCAATCCCATAGAATTTTTGTTTATAACAAACTCTATCTTCAGTTAAACTTTTCTTTGTCCAGTGACAGATTTTTACTGCGCTATGTTCCCCAACAATCCTGTATTTCTGCCTCTTCAGTATACTCCAAACTTTCTCCATTGCCATGGCCTCCTAGATCCTGAATAAAAAGCTCTACGCATTTTTTTAATCCTTCTTCCATGTTATTTTTACCGTTGGCCCCGGCAGCCCCTTTGTGTCCGCCACCCTCGCCACCAATTACTGGAGCTACTTGAGACATTATCTTGGCAAGATTAATTCCTTTGTCAATGACTGATTTTTTGGCCCTGCCACTTATCCTAACTTCACTTCCATTATCTGCACCAACAAATGCAACATCTGCACCTGTTGAAAGGATGGCCTTTGCTGCTAGGGCCTCACAACTCGAAACATTTGAAGTTGCAATAATAAAATCTGAAACACTATAAAGTTTCATTCTTTGATGTGCCTTTAGAATGGCTATCTTCTTTGATATATCATCTTCAACTCTTAGAAGCTCATCAACGTCTGATATATGGTACCCTCTTTTAAAAATATGAATCAAAGTTTTCAAAGTGTTTACATCAGAAAATCTCATGTGGCCCGTATCAGTAACTATTCCGGTGAGAATAGCTCGAATAATCTTATCGCAGTTTGTATTTTCTTTATCGATTAATCCTTCATCCCTCATTTTTAGCATGATGTCAAATATAATTTCGGCTGTAGAAGTCCTTTCCTTATTGATAAAATATGTGTATTTAGTTCCCTTGAATTTGTTTGTATCAAATGTTTCGTGATGATCAATTGATATTACAACTTCAGCTTTCTCAACCATGCTCTCAAAAATTCCAAGCTGCACGGGGGTAGAAGTGTCAAGTATTATCAGATTTTTATGATCTGTGGGTGCTGCGACGATAAAATCCCCAAGACTAGAAATTAGATTCTTTGACAAATTGTTTAAAGTTTCTGCCGCAATCATTATATTTTTGCCCTGGGATTTTAACAATTCCTTTAAAGCAATCGCACTCCCTATGGCATCAGGATCGGCATTTTGATGAAGAAGTATTATGTATTGATCTTGGCGCAATAAAATTTCCATTAATCTAGTATACTCTACATTACTTAACATTTATTCATTCTCAACAAATTAATCAAAGCTTAGCCTGACGTAGGTTGTCCACCTAAAGCCTTCTGAAGACTTTTCTGCATCTCTTCAAGTTTCTTCTTCACTCTATCTTCTTGTTTTTCGATAGTAGTAATCCGGATACCGATGGACTCCTTCTTCTTGTTAAGATCATCCAACATATCTGATTTTTCAGATTTTATTAGAATGCTACCAATACTCTTGTAAAGAACTGGATTTTCAGTCTTTGAAAGCTCAGTCAACGCTGCCTCTGTTTCATTCATTTCCAATTTCAAAGATTGTAATTGGCTAACTATTATCTGGTACTGACTCTGCAACTGTTGAAATTGCATTAGTTCCTGTTGTATATTTTCCGGAATATTCTGCAAAAAACATCACCTCAATATTATCTATAATCCAATCTAAAAAACAACAATTATAAACCTTTGGGTAGCATAAGTTTAAATAATCTTAAGAGAAGTGAGAATTTATGAGGGCACTATACATAGGTAGATTCCAACCATTTCACTTGGGACATCTCCATGTTGTTAAGCTTATTCTAAAATCTTCAAAGGAGATTATTATTGCGATAGGTAGTTCTCAAGTTTCACATACAGTTCAAAATCCATTCACTGCGGGAGAGCGTTTTCTTATGATCAAAAAGACATTAGAAACTGAAGGTGTTGATCTAAGACGTGTTCACATTTTACCTGTGCCTGACATTTATAGAAATGCATTGTGGGTCAAACATGTTGAAACTATTACCCCTCCTTTTGATGTAGTCTATGCAAATGAACCTGTGACAGTTCGACTGTTCAAAGAGTCTTCTTATGATGTCAGAGGGCCTGAATTCTACAACAGACCCATATATTCTGGTGAAGAGATACGAAATAGAATCTTAAACAATGGGAACTGGGAGAGTCTAGTACCTAAAGCCACAGCCGACGTTATAAAAGATATTGATGGTGTGGCAAGACTTTTTGAAATAATAAAATCTGACAAGAAAGAAACTTCGTATCAAGAGATGTCAAACTCGGTCTAGTCGATAATTTTAAATACTGTTTTATAATAAATCACAAGGTTAGGTTATGGAAAATAAAAGTATTTTTGCCGCCAGAGAGATATCTGAGATGGCAATAGCAATTGCTCTTTCAACCGTTCTTAGCTTCATCAAAGTTTTCCAGATGCCACAGGGCGGATCAATTACAGCAGGAAGCATGATTCCTATAATATTTTTAGCGCTCAGAAACAGACCCAAGGTTGCACTTACGGGGGCTATTCTTTATGGCGTTGTTCAATTTATGATTGAGCCTTTCTTTGTTCATCCGGCACAATTTCTTTTGGATTATCCCTTAGCCTTTGGTGCACTTGGTGTTGCCACTTTTTTAAAGAAATATCCTTTTGTTGGAGCAAGCATAGGTGTATCTCTAAGATTTGTTTGCCACTTTCTTTCAGGATTTATATTCTTTGGAATGTACGCTCCCGAAGGTATTAATCCAGCTTATTATTCGGCTATTTACAATGGGTCTTACTTATTGCCTGAACTTTTTGTAACAGCGATATTTATTTATATACTGTCTAAGAAGAAGTTAATAGATGCCTTCAAATAAAAGAACACTGATAATACTAAGTGAATCTGAGCCCTGTTATCTAGAAGATAGTTTTGATCTTATAGTTGCCGCAGATGGCGGATATAAGACCGCTAAAAAAATGAATCTAAATATCGATGTTCTTCTTGGAGATTTTGATTCAATTACCCCTGAAGAAATTAAAGAAGCAGAATCAAAAGGAATTAAAACTGTATCATTCCCAACTGACAAAGACAAGACCGATGGAGAGTTAGCAGTTGATTATGCTATTTCTGAAGGATCAAAAGAACTTGTAATCCTTGGCAGTTTCAAAGAAGAGCTTGATCATGCACTAGGAAATCTATTTTTACTTTTCAAGATAGACAAGGTTGGGATTAAGTCAAAGCTCCTTACCCAAGAATATGAGATCGAAATAATAACTAATGAGAAAGAATATCTCCTTGAAACAGGGCATGAATTATCCCTCATACCAGTTTCTGAAATAGTTCAAGATCTTAGTATAGAAGGCTGCAAATATAATCTCAAAAATGTAAACGTTGGAATGGGCCAAACTCTAACATTAAGGAATATTATAATTGACAAAAAGGCAAAAGTATATTTTAAAAAAGGTAAAGTTTTATCAATCCTAAAAATATAATATATTATTAATGTGGTGATCCCATAAATGAACTTTCAGAAAAAGATATTCAAAGGTATAAAAGACAGATAATACTCAAAGATTTTGGAGAGAAGTCTCAGAAAGCCCTTAAAAATTCAACTGCCACTGTATTTGGTTGTGGCGGTCTTGGGTGCCCAACTGCAACATATCTTGCAGCTGCAGGAATTGGAAAAATAAATCTAATTGATTTTCAAAAACCTGAACTCTCAAATCTTAACAGACAGATAATGCACTTTGAAAGTGATATGGGCAAAAAAGACAAATCTGTTTCACTTAAAGAAAAGCTAGAAAGATTAAACAGTTCGATAGAAATAAAATCTTTTTCTGTAGAGATTGATGAAAAAACAATTGGTAAATTCAATGACTGCGATATTTTAGTCGACTGTTTGGATAATTTTCATACAAGATACCTTTTGAATAAGTTTTCATTAAGGGAAAAAATCCCACTAGTTCATGCGGCAGTGGAGGCTTATTATGGACAAATCACAACCATTATTCCTGAGAAAACTCCTTGTATACAATGCTTATTTCCAAACATGCCAAGTAAAAAAGAGATATTTCCGATAATTGGGCCAACATGTGGGGTAGTTGGATCAATTGAAGCTATGGAAGTGATTAAAGTACTTACTGGAATTGGAGATATTCTTCAGGGAAAGCTACTTATTGTTGACTTAAAATTTATGGAATTCGAAACTATTAATTTTAAGAGAAAAGAAGATTGTTCAGTTTGTTCAAAGTATTTTTAATAGATTATGTATCCGATAAGAATCCAACTTCGATGTAGTACTGATTGCTGACACCTATCATATAAGTTCCACCTTCGTCGACAGTTAATTCATATCCCTGCATGACTTCGAAATTCTTCCATAAAGGTCCAAAATAATCGACTGTTTCGTCTTCGCTTCTCTCAAAAGGATCATCAAATTTTGTATAATACACTGTAGGAGGGTCTGTACATAATGAGGTTCTGCAGGTCACAACTGCTCTTATTAGCTGATCGCTCCTTATTGAATATACATTTGCAATTATTCCAACTTCACGAAGTCTGTATCTTGCTAATGGAACTAACTTATAGAAGAATTTTGGTGCACACCCACATTCAATAGCGCATGTTTCCTTTATACTTTCAGGGGTACAAATTCCATTAACACACTTGTAAGCCCAAAGGTCTTCACTTCTGCATTGGTCATTACATTTAATTCTTTGACATAGATCAACTACACAACCACAGTTTTCAGAGCATGGCTCGATTCTAACAAAATCAACACATTCGCCATCTACACATTTCTGACTCCATAGGTCGTTTCCTTTACAGACATCAGGGCACTCTACATTTTCACATGGGTCAGTTATTATGGGAGGTGGCTCTTCTTTAGGTTTGCTGCATCCTGAAAATAAAATAAGAACACTTATCAGTATAATTATCCCGACATTGCGTGCTCTTATTTTATCCATGAAAATCTCAATGAACTATTTCAATATAAACTTTAAGGTTAAAAGAAACTCAGTCTTATATATCTGAAATAGTGAATTTTAACATGGAAAATTCCCCCGTAAGGTTCTGGGAGATTGATGTCTTAAGAGGAATAGCTATAATAATGATGGTTTTATACCATTTAAGTTACGATCTTTATTTTCTAGGTGATTTCCCAATAAAAATATACTCGCTTTCTTGGACACTTTTCCAAAGAACGACTGCTTCCTTATTCTTGTTGTTGGTAGGCGTTTCTTTAACAATTAGCTATTCAAAAATAAAAGGAAAATATTCCAAAAAAGTGATCTTTCAAAGAAATCTGAAGAGGGGATTAAAGATATTTCTTTGGGGTGTTTTAATAACACTCTTTACATTTGTCTTTCTAGGTAATGGCATTATTCTCTTTGGCATACTCCATTTGATAGGGGTTTCCATAATAATATCCTATCCACTCCTGGATTACAAATACAAAAATCTCGGGTTAGGATTAATAATTATTATGTTAGGATTATATCTAGGAAAGTTCACATTTGACACTCCTTACTTACTCTGGTTGGGATTTGAGCCACAATCATTTTTCTCTTTTGATTATTTCCCATTGCTACCTTGGTATGGTATTGTCTTAATTGGTATTTTTTTAGGAAATTTGGCCTATTCGAATTCTAAAAGAAGATTTAACATACCTGATTTCTCAAATAATTTAATTACTAGATTATTGTCCTTTTTAGGAAAACACTCGCTGAAGATCTATCTGATTCACCAGCCGATAATAATATTGTTATTATATGCCCTTGGATTTGCAAACCTCTCCCTGCTCTGAATATGATTAAAGGTACCCTTTCGTCAAAAGTATTTTTTTAAGAACTGTAATATTGAAATGATTTCCATGAGAAGGGTATAATGTGTGTATCTCACTTTCAATTAATTTTTTCCAGCTTTGATATATCTGATTTATATCTTCCCCAAAGATTGGCTCTCCGGCCCCCAATCTGAGGGGCAGTCCATTCATAGCAAGATCCCCAATGAATGCGTCGCCTGAGTCCAAAATAACAGATATTGAACCTTTTGAATGCCCTGGTGTTGGAATAATCCTTCCATTAATTCCATAACTAATAAGGTCAAACTCAGAATCAATTATAATATCCGGTTTTAAAGGATTAAAGCTAGTATCAATTGACGAAACTTTATTCAAGAGTATTTTGCCCCAAGCGTTCAGAGGTTTTGTACTCATTTTTCCAGTTAATCCTGAATCTAAAAGTTGCAAGTCTTCTTTATGGAGAAGTATTTTTGCATCAGTTATCTTTTTTAATTCCTGAGCATTTCCAATATGATCATAATGCGCATGCGTCAATATAATTAGTCCAATATTCTTAGGGGAAATCCCATTATCTTCTAGAAAATCCAAAATTATTTTTGCTTTGCCCTTATATCCAGTATCAATAAGAATGTTAAGAGAGTTTGATTTCAAAAGATAACAATTTGTTACTCCAACTTTTATAATATTAAGATTATTTTCCACAATTTTTAATATATTGGAAAGTCTTATAAGTTTTATAGTGTATTCAAATCATAGGTGTTTATATGGAAGAAGAAATTAACAACGATGAAACAAGCGAAGACAGTCAAAAATTTCCTTTGCCAATGGGTACCATTGTCAGACTTATGAGGACACATCTCGATAAAGACAAGATGATTTCAAGAAAAGTCAAGGAAGATATGAACCTCTTTTTAGGTAAAATGATTGAAGATATATCTACAAAATTAAACGATAGTCCTTATGTCACAGTAGATGAAGTGATGTTTAGAGAGGCTGTAAAGCCATATGAAAACATGAAAGCAGTTGAGCTTGAAAAGAAAAGAATAATAAAGACTCTTGAGAAGATAAAAGCCGATTGTGATGTTTTGATAGAAGAGGTTAACAGGACTTTTAGGTTATAGATTTATTTATTTTTATTAAAAAAAATTATTATAAATTATGTATTAAAATTTTGTTAGTATCTAAAGATCATGTTGTTAAAAAAGAAAATCCTGGCAATTGGTGGAAGTCCAAGAAAGAATGGAAATACAGACTATCTTTTAGATTGTTTTATAAAATCTGCTAAGAATAGAAAAATTGATTTCAAACTTCTATATTTGAGAGACTTAGACATACATCCGTGTACTGGATGCGAAAAGTGCAGAAAAGATAAGATATGTACAAATTTTTCTGATGATATGGTAGACATATACCCACTAATTTACGAGTCTGTGGGCATGATAATTGGCGCGCCCACTCACAACTACAATGTCCCTGCATTGATGAAATCATTCATAGACAGGCTTTACTGCTTTTATGATTTTACCGATGACAGGCCAAGACAATATTCAAGTAGATTGGCCAATCAAGGTAGGCAGGCAATAATATTCGGAGTTGGTGAGCAGAAAACTATGGAAGAATTCGGTTTTACCCTTGAAGCACTTGAAATGCCTCTAAAAGCACTGGGTTATAATACAATCTTTAAACTACCTGTGCTGGGTATTTTTGATAAAGGTGCTGTTAAAAATAAAAAAGATGTAATATCAGAAGCAGAAAAAGCAGGGCTAGAAATGGCTAAGTACATTGAAAATATTAGTTTCTCAAAATGAATTTCCAATATGCATTCAAGTAGGAAGTTCAAATTCAGAAATCTTATCTTTATTAAATTTTCAAACTAAAAGGTAAACAAGACTTTAAAGCCAAGGAGAAGTTTTATTTAAAAAATTTAATAAAAATTAAATATTAAAGTATTCTTAAAATTTGCTCTAATAGCTCTTTTGCTTTTTTGAGATCATTCACTGCTTTAATGACATTGCCTGTTTTCTTGGCATTTTCAATATATTGCTGTGCTTCGTTCCATGAGCTTTTTACATTTTCAGAAACGCTGCACCCTGCACTTGAAACTCCGCTTTGCTTGCAATCTACTGGAAGCTTATTTAATATCTGTGTCTGTAAGATATTAACTGTTTTTAATCTATTATTGTAAGAAGATTTCAATTGTGAGTGAATAGCTAATTGTGAGTTATTTTGGACATGAACAGTAACTGTTGCTGTAGGTAGAGTTGAAACATCGTTTGGCATTCCCCCATACTCCACAATATAACCGTCGATATTGTTAGAATCTTTAGGAAGATCATTCCAGGATCCAGAGTAATAAAACTCTCCGTAACTTTCTCCTCCTCCACTGCCATCATTTGGTTCTTCAACATTCCAATTACAGTAGATGTAACATTCTGGCCCAATATCTGGGTGCCTTCCATAGAAAAATTTAGTGCCGGCTTCTGGACCTGTGACCCAATACCAATTATTATTCGTATCACCAGTTATGCTAGGATCATCAGTAGCCCCCATCCATGCAGAATTTTCTGTTGCGTTAACATCTTCCATTGAAGCGATGAACACATTTTCTTCTTGAGAAGTTATGGTAACAAGATATCCTTTAAGCCCATATAGAGATAGCGCTGATGCATTCGCGTTGGCATCATCCCAAGTAAAAATACCTGAAACAAAGTCATAATAGTGGCCAGTATCTATACAAAATTTATATATATTCTCGTCATTAAGAGGAACAGAGTAAGTAAATGTATCAATCCCGGACCAATTTGGATCAGGTGTATACCTTATCACGCCATTTTCTATAATGGCCGTACCATGCTTTGGTTGGCTAATCGGCCCTATGTATTTAAGTTCTGTAGTATCATTAGCCAATACATTAATCAAAACTGTACTACCTTTATCACATATGGCAGAGTCGTTTACTGCCCCTCCAGAAGCCCAAACTGAAGAAACTAAAAAGCAGGGCATAATCAAAGAAAATATTATTAGCGACGTTATTGTTTTTCTTATAGATATAATATTATTACCTCCTTGCAATACATTATATATCAATATATTATGCATTAATATATAAACTTTTTGGAAATATTAGTTATCAATAATGGTAATAAATAACTAAATTTTATATAAAAAAATAATCTAGAAAAATAGGATTAGTTGAATCATAGATTAAGTTCCATAAAGTCTTCTGCAACTATTGCATTTTCACAGTATTTTTTTGATTCTTCTTCGACTTCTTTTGTTTCGTATCGCTGACTTATATGTGTCAATACAAGCTTTTTTGCAGAAAGAAGCTGTGCAACTTCACATGCTTCCTTTACAGTTGAGTGATAAGTTTCTTTTTTGTCTTCTTGTGATATGAATGTAGAGTCATGGATTAGGACATCACAATTGTATGCTTCCTCAGGAAATATTTCTATTTTCTCTGTATCTCCTGTATAAACTATCTTCTTTCCTTTCTTGGTTTTACCTGTAACTTCATCAATAGAAATTTCTCTTCCGTTTAACTCAACTATTCCGTTTTTTTCAAGTAGCGCGAACATCTCGCCTTTTATTCCAAGCTCATCACAGAGTTTTTTGTTAAATTTACCTCTTGAATAATTTACGCCAAAAACATATCCAATTGCAGGCACCCCATGAGAGACGGGAAATGGTCGTATCCAATAACTATCGAATTCAATCCTCTGGTCAAATACTTCTATGACGTGAATATCGAAATCAGCCGAGAAATAGGGTATAGAAAAAAGTGTCTCCATGTACCCAATAGTATCCTTAGGAACAAATATCTCCAACAGTTGAGTCCTGCCATTTAACTTCATAGATTGAATTAATCCTACAAGGCCCATTATATGATCGGCATGAAGGTGTGTAATAAAGATCTTAGAAATCTTCATAGGTGACACCTTTTTTATCATCTGTCTCTGTGTACCTTCGCCACAGTCAAAAAGCATGAACTCGCCATTATTGTACTGCAATGCCACTGAAGGTGGATTTCTATCCGACGTAGGCTTGGATGCTGAAGTTCCAAGGAATATAAGCTTCATCAGATTTAAGAAAAGAATAGAAGTTTAAATTATTTATTATAAAATTTCTATTTCTACCTCAGCTTTGTCTTGAGATTCAGTAATAACAATGAAATACCAATATCCTGAGTGAGGTACATTATAGCTTGTTCTCATGAAAGGTCCAGTATCTGAAGGCAATTCTATTCCAGTTATTCCTTCTGTGGAAAAAGCAAGAAACCAGTTGGCATTCAAGAATTTTTCATATGCGTCTTCGTCAATGAAGTAAATCGAAACATTTCCTGTTTTAATTTGATATTTAAACTCTAAACTTTGATCTTTAAAGGCTTCTAATCTAATTGAATCGTATTTCTTGTAAGAGTAAACAGTTATAGTTTTTTTAATATTATAATAATTAGATATACTTGAAGGCAAAATTATCTGTTTGGACATTAGAGCTTTACTTAAAGTATAGTCATTTGCATTTAGGCCTAAAATATTATTACATTCCTTAATTCTTTCATTTGCAGTATATGCCAAATAATTGTTTCCTGCCTTAATAGCTTCGTTGTGGGAATATATAAAAAAATCTTTAGCTTTTAAGAAATCCTCAGCCCTCATAAAACTTGCACCTGTGCTGTAAAAATCCTGTGCAACTTGATTCTTCTGCTGGTTATTAAGAGAAGTTACGGTAAAAAGATTAGACAATAACAAAATAAAAGTCATTAGAAAAACAAAGCATATTTTTTTCATGGAAATAATTAATTTCCCAATATTATTTAAACTTATCTTTTATGTCATTAATCAGAATGCAGCCTGTCCAAACAATCTTATCAGGATAAAAATTATTATCAAGTCCAAAATTATCAAGAAGTTTTTGTACATCAATTCCAAGTGACTCAAGAGAAGGTCTTGCCTTGTGTGGATGTTTGCAAGGCTTGTTTGATATTGCCTTGCACTCAATACAAAAAGAACAACTACCTCCGACTAACCCCCAAGCATCAATACCCGTTTGATTGAGAAAATTTTCTAATTCTAATATCCTCTTGTGAAAGTCAATTTTAGACCTCTTGACTTTCATTTTGTCTCGTGTTACATCAAATTCTTCTTTGTATCTTACCAAAATAGCTTTGTTATAATCTCCTAGCCTAGACTTGATTTCTTCAATTGAACCTATAATCGGCGGGCACATGTAATGTTTTCCATAATGCCCACATAAATTCTCATAGCAATACTCCCTAATTCTTTCTTCAGGTATAAGCAAGCATGGATTAAATTCAATGAAGTCTCTAAAGCCTATTTTCTCAGACAATGCCTTTAGCTCTAAAATGTATTCTGACACAATAGTAATTCTAAAGTAAATCTTTTAAGAGTAAAGGTTTCTTTCGAGATATGATCTCCTTTACAGTTAAAGGTCATCCAAAAATTAGTGCAGAGCATAGAAGCACTTTAGAATTTACAAAACAGGGCCACATTTCAGGAAACGGTGATTGTATATTGGGCATATCCTCTGATCACGATATCGGAGATCTTAACAAACTAAATGGAAGACTAGTTTTTGTAATGAATATTGATGAGATCGAAGATTCTTTTGAAGCCACAATCCCAAAAAATCATGAAATATCTGATAAAAAGGAGCTTGTCATAAGAACGTCTTCCTTTGTCTCGAGCAGAACCTATGCTATCGGATCCACTAAAGCATCAATTGACATCGATAGAGAATTAATTCAGGCCCTAAAAGAAGGTAAAGAAATGAAAGTCTCTGTCTATGAAAAGCCAAAGTCTATGCAATAGATATCTGTGTTTGGAGAATAGCTCTTTACAACTCTTTCAGATAGAAACTCTATTTCTTTTTCATGTTTTGTTGATTTTTCTATTATCTTTTTCTTGACTGAAAGGATATTTTCAGAAACTGCATAAAAGTGAACTGTTGCATTTTTGTATGTTGATAGAACATCAGATAAAAACTCAAATGATGAATGCGGAAGATTCATTATTATTCTATCCGGATTTTCAATCTTCTTTATTTCACTTCTTGAATCACCCTGTATTGGAACTATATTGTAAGTTTTATTTAGGGCGATATTCTTCTTAAGATAATATATGGCCATTTCATTGATATCAATTGCATATATTTTTTTTGGTTCCGATTTTTTAGAAATCATTAACGAAAATGGGCCTACGCCACAGAACATGTCCAGAACTATCTCATCTTTCTTAACAAGGGAAGCTATCCTTTTTCGTTCCTCAGAAAGCCTTGGTGAAAAATATACTTTAGAAACATCAAGTAGAATTCTTACGCCAAACTCCCTGTAGACAGTTTCTGTGACGTTGTTCCCGGCAATAAGTTCTAGTTTTGGGACTCTATACTCCCCTTCAATACTATCCTTTCTAAAAACTGCTTTGATGAAAGGGTTTAATTCAAGAAGTGCTTCACCTATAATTTTCTCGTATGGAATAAGATCGTCACTCAACTGTATTAATGCGATATTTCCTATTGCATCAAATGCCCTGAGTTTTGCAAGGAGAGAGTCTGGTATTTTTTTTGATAGTATTTCTCTTAATGAGCTTTTTCTCTTTTCAAGAGGTAAAAAATCATAGTCTATAGTATTGTAGCCATTAATCTCTTCTTTTATAGGTAATAAGACAAAGTCATCATCGTAGGCAATTTTAAAATTAATATCAAGAACTCCAATATCCAAAAGAGTTTTTCTGTGTTTTTCTGCTTCTGACCTAGAAACTCTAACGCCTATCATGGCCATCTAACAATTAGAATATTTCTGTTCCTTTATGCTTTCCCTCTAATACGGACTTTATGTTCTTGAGTTCTTCCTTTCCGCAGACAATGGCCTTTATCTCTGATCTCTTCAGAATTTTTGCCGCCAGTGGATCAATGACTGCATTGACTCCGGCTTCTGCCTTTGTTCCTTCGACAATGTCAAGAAGCTTTTCATGACTAATTTTTTGAAGTTTTTTTGCGTCCGAGAACTTTCGGGGGTCCTTGTCATATACCCCATCTACATTTGTGAATCTCAAGAATAGATCTGCACCTGTAAATTCTGCAAGCATTGCGGATACAGCATCAGTTGTATGTCCTGGATGTGTTCCACCGAGCACAGGAATCTTCCCCAAATACAGGGTAGATAGAGCATGCTTAAAGTCATTTGAAACTTCGGCTGGAGCTTTATCTTCTAAAGCCCCCATAAAGAGAGTAGCATTCAATTTGGCAACTTCCATCCCAAGAAAATCAAGAAATGTATCATCTTTACCTATAGCCTTTAGCGCACCAATATACTCTCTGGCGATTGTTCCGCCTCCAACAACGAGTAAGAATTCATTATTTTTTGAAAGTGAAACAATTTGTTTGGAAACATTCTTAATAAGTTCAACATCTATTTTATCTGGAAAAACAACAGATCCGCCAATTTTTAAAACAATTCTCATAGATTAAACCTCAATTGTGATTCTAACAAGATCACCATCTTTTTTCTTTAAAGCATTTTTAAGATTTTTAGGCGATATAATTTCGACGACATTTGGGGGATGATGCGTCCTTAAAGGAATAATGACCGCTCCCTCCACCTTCTCATCAATCAATGCCTTGTAACAGCGAACATGTCCAAACGACCTCCCCTCGTCAGTGCCTGATTTCAATATAACTGAAGGGTATCGGTCAAGGAATTTTCTAAGCAAGATGTCTGTTTCATCGGTGAGTTTAATATTTAATGTTCCAGGATACGGACTAAATCCAACCCCATCCTCAAACTGTTTTTTATAAAAGGGTCTTGAAACATAATATTTTCCTTCGCCTATTCCAGAAACTATTGTACCATCAATAGTAAGTTCATCATTTTTTTTGTTGAATAGCTCACACATGTCAACGAAGAAAGTCTTTAGATAATTTTTTCCGTGTTCAGTAAGTGTAATTGTCTGCCCTCCTTTTACAAATGTTCTTTCTATAACACCAAAAGATTCCAACTCTTTTAGCCACCTTGAAGCAGTCTGCTGAGATACCCCAAGCTCTTTTCCAAACTCCTTTGAAGAAATATAAACAGAGCCTTTGACCTTACCTTTTTTAGCTAATGTTAAAAGAGGTAAGAGATGGCTGTCTTTCATATATTAAAGATTATTTTAATAAATTTAAAAGGTTATTGGGATTTTATGCAAGAGTCACGAGTGAATGTATTAATTCATTTACGCCATTTCCCATCTTTGCAGACCCGACTATGACTGGAAATCCATTGAATTTTCTTTGTATTGCTTCTGCATCTGCAATATCACTCTTATTCAGAAATATTAGACACGGAATCCCTTTCTGTTTTAATTCCTGCAAAAGGTGTATGTCAAATTCTGAGATATTCATTGTAGAATCCAAAACCATTACCCCTATATTTGCGCCCTTTGATAAGATATCCCTCATGAAGTCAAATCTTTCCTGTCCTGGTGTACCGTAGAAATGGATCTTTCTTCCGCCGATGATTGCCCTACCATAATCCATAGAAACTGTCGTATTGTTTTTATCAATGTTTATAGCGTCGTGCTCTATGGCTTTGATTAGGGTACTCTTACCAGCGTTTTCCTTTCCAAAGACTACAACCTTAACATCTTCCATGATATTCTCCTCTATACTCTAATTATTATTGCTAATCAATATAGTTAACTAATACTATATAAATCTATTGGTATTGTTGAATATAAATGGTAAATAAATAAATAGGTGGAAAAAAATAAGAAGAACCTAGGCTTCTAAAATTTATTTTTTAGATCTATATGCGGTGCATGATATTTCTATATCGGCATTTTTTGGTAATCTTGACACTTGTGATGTGACTCTAGCTGGTTTTATATCTGATGTAAATTTTTTCTCATAAACTTTGTTAAATTTATCAAAGTTATCGAGATCTTTAAGATAAATATCGCACTTAACAACGTCATTAAGGGATAGATTTTCTTCTTTCAAGATTGCTTCGATATTATCAAGAATGACTTCTGTTGCCTTTTCAATGTCATTTGTTACTAACTCTCCGGATTTTTGAATTGGAATCTGCCCTGAAACAAACACAAAGTCTCCTGCAGCAACTGCTTGTGAATAAGGGCCAATTGGAGTTGGTGCATTTATGGATTCCAATTTTTTTATAGAATTACTTTCAGTTGTATCTTTATTAGTTAAACATCCAGAGAGGGGCAATAGTAGAGCAATAATAACTAATACATACATTATTTTCATAATAATCCCTTCTCTCGCCATATTATTCTAAGTTATTTAAATTTTATGGGGTATTGAATGAATCAGAAAATAATAATCGATATACCTCTGAAATCAGATAATTATTTAATTTAGTAAATCCACAATTACTATTATGGAACTCTCCGAAAAGATTATTTTGTTAACAGGTGCAAGTGGGGGAATTGGTAAGCCCATCTTTGAACACTTGAATGGAAATGTTAAGGTTCTAATAGGAAGTGGAAGGAAAAATCTTCAAGATTTCACAAGAATAAAAGAAGATGAAAAGTTCAACTACATGCCCATGGATCTAAACTCAGAGGACAATCTCAAATTCCTTTTTAGTTACATCATTGAGGAATATGGAAGGCTTGATACAGTTATCAATACTATTGGTGGAAGTCTATATTCTCATCCAATTGAAGATTTCCCGATTGAAGAATATGATAAAGTTATTGATACAAATTTAAAAACTTCATTCATGTTAACAAAAGAATCAATAAAGTACATGAAAAGAAATGTTGATCAAGGGGGCAATATCTTGCACTTTGTTTCCTCTTCCTCAAAAGATATCTCACATAACAAAGCCCCTTACGGCATAGCAAAGGCTGGACTTGAAGCTCTAATCAAGTACTCGGCACATGAGGCTGCAAAATATAACATAAAAGTCAACGGGATATCTCCAACTTATGTTTTCACAGAAAGACATGAGAAAGAGATAGAGATACAGTCAAGAAGAACTGACACGTCTATAGAAAAAATAGAAGAAAGGATGATAGAAGGCCAACTTCTAAAAAGAAAACTTTATCCAAAAGATCTATTTCCACTAGTTGACCTATTAATTAACACAGAAGTAATAACTGGAAAGATATACGAATGCACTCTTGGAAAAACATAGTGATAAATTTTACGAAAATTTTATAATATAATGATTTTTTTATTGACAAAGGTGAATCAATGAGAAAATCAGGATTAATTTTGATATTTATTTTATTTTTATCTTTTAGTTTTAATATGGAAGCTATTTATGGAGCAACAATAAGTCTAACTCCTGGACAATCGATACAGATTGCCATAAATTCCGCATCTCCAGGGGATACAATTTATTTATCCTCAGGCATATACGTTGAGAGTTTTACTATAAACAAAAGAGTATCTATTGTGGGCTCAGGCCCATCAACAATTCTTAGAAGGTCAACAAATAATCCCGTAATAAGAATTACTTCTTCAGGTGCAAGTGGTGCCCCTATTCTTATAAAAGATCTTAGAATCGAGCCTGATGGCAGATATGGAATAGAGATCCCAAATGGCCAAAGTATCAGTTATATCAGCTTAGAAAATGTGAGCGTGGTAGGGAGCAATTTATCCCACACAGAAAACGAGATTGGATTTAAAGTTGCAAGTGATGCCAGTATATTTTATCTTTCTATTAAAAATTCTAGTTTTGAATACTGCGATATGGGTTGGTATTTTGCAAAGCATGGTGATTGGTTTGGAGGGAGCATTGTCCAATACGTTACTGTTGAAAATAGTAGCATAAGTTACAATGACTATAAAGGCATCTATGTAGAAAAACTAAGTGACGCACTATTCAGGAACATCAAAGTGTATAATAACGGAACTAAAGACAACTGGAATCAAGCCTGGAATGGAGGATTTGATATAAACTTGAAAGGCATGACATACCAGAACCTTATTTTTGAGAATCTTGATGTTGGGGGAAATGGACTTAGATACAGAGAGGGTGCCGGAGTTATGATAAAGGCAAGAGATGACGGCCCAACTTACGGAACATACCCAGCTTCTCTCAATAACGTACAAATTCTTGGAGGTACATTCTCAAACAATGAAAGAGGTATAAGGTTCGGAGAGCCAAATCAGAATAACTATGGGCCAACTGGAGTTGTAATTAAAGATGCACAAATATATGAAAATAAAAAGAGTTATTCTGGAAGCGATGGATCAATATATGGTGGAGTTTTAAATCATGCTCAAACTATTGTTGATGCAAGATACAACTGGTGGGGGCATATATCTGGGCCATACCATCCCTCTTTAAATTCATCTGGATATGGGAACGCTGTAAGTGACAAAGTCGATTTCAGGCCATGGAACATAAAACAAAGTAAATCGCTTATTCCCATAGAAGGCATTATTAAGCTAGTTGGTGTTGGAAAAGGCAATAGAAATATTGGAGAGATAATAGAAGATTCAAATTCTTCAAACTTAGACAAATAACTTACACATATTTTTTCAAAAATCTTTTTGTATCTTCTGTATCCATCCAGCCTTGATCAAGCATCTTTATGATTTCTTCTATCCTGTCAACTTGTCTCAATAATCTTTCCTTTGTATCGCCTTCTTCAACTTTTACCTGAACAAATCCGCTTAAGATGGCCAAAGGATTTCTTATGTGGTCAATTAAGTGTGCAAAATATTCTATATTCTCATCAATTTGCTTCTTGACCCTCTTCTTCATTGTGATATCTTCAGAAACTTTTATGTAGTTTGTAATTTCACCTTTTTCGTTTCTTATAGGAGATATTGTTGCATATTCCCAATAATATTCTCCATCTTTTTTTCTATTATGGAATTCCCCTTTCCAAGTTGAACCTGAGGATATTGTGTCCCAAAGACTTGTATAGAATTCAGATGGCAAGAAATTTGATTTCATTATCCTAAGATTTTCCCCCAATACATCTTTAGCAGTATATCCAGTAACTTCAACAAATTTGGGATTGGCATATTCAATATTTCCTTCTATATCTGTGATTACGACTATACCTGGACCTTGTTCAATTGCCATGTAAACTTTTTTCAAATCATCTTCTATTAATTTGGCCTCTGTTATGTCTCTAATACTTTCAATTGCACCTATAATGTTACCACTGACATCACGAAGCGTAGTTGCCTTTGCCCATACATTAATAATTTCTCCGCTGGAATTGAATACCTTTGCTTCCCCTTCAATTGTATCTCCTTCTCTTCTTAGATTATCATATCTTATGTCAAATTCTTTTTGAGAATTCAGTATAAGATCGACCAATCCAGGCCTACGCTCACCATAAAATGGTATTGTATATTCGTAATCCCCTTTCCCAATAATATCTTCAGATTTTATGCCGGTCATCTCTTCAATCTTCTTATTCCAAGAGATTACCTTGCCCTCATTATCAACTGAAAAGGTAGCGTCAGGGAGGTAATCTATTATATTCTGTAAAAGGTATTTCGAATCTACAAGTTCATTGTTAGTTTTTATGATATTTGTTACATCATGAACAATTCCAATATACCCCAATAGTTCTCCATTAGAGTTTGTCCATATTGAAGAAGAGAATACACAATCTATTTCATTTCCGTCTTTTCGTTTAAGTTTTATCCCATAATCCTTTAAGGATTTGTTTTTCTCAACTTCTTGCCGAAATTGTTCCCTGTCTTTAGGATTTACATAGAAATTATTGATGTTTGAACCAATCAATTCTTTAAGGTCGCACCCTAACATATCTGCAGCAGCTTGATTTGCTTCAACTATTGTTCCGTCTAATTTTGAAGCCCAAATTGCATCCATTGAGCCTTCAAATAAACATCTTATCCTCTGTTGGCTTTCTTTAAGTTTTTCTTCTGATTTTTTCATATCGGTTATGTCTGATCCAATGCATACAACGTACTCTACATCACCTTGAGAATTTAAAAGAGGAGTTTTAGTAATCTTCAGCAATCTTTTGTTTCCTCTAGTATCAGGTGCCCATTCCTCTGTTTGAAGCGTCTTTTTTTGAGAAAAGACTTCGTCATTACTTTTTATACATGTTTCAGCAATGTCTTTTGACAAGAAATCCTTAAGATTTCTATTATCTAAATATTCTTTACTGTGCCCTAAAAAATCTGCATGTGCTTTATTTACCATTCCGTAAGTTTGATTGTCCTTTAGATACCACACATGCATTTCAATATTATCTAAAAGCAAAGACATTTCTAGATTTTTTATTTCAAGACTTCTTTCATATTCTCTTCGATAAGAGATATCTTCTAGTATACAAAAAATATCGGGAGCATCTTCACCATACTTATTCCCAATTCTTGCAGAAAAACAAACGTCGATTTTCGATTTGTCTTTTTTGATTATTTGGAACTCTACACCGAAAATACTATCAAAAGTTTCTAGTTTTTTTACCGAATTTAAGAAGAGGTCCTTATTATCGGGGGAAATAAACTCTAAAAAATTCTCCCCCATCACTTCATTCCTTTCGTAACCAAAGGTATCCAAAAATTGTTGGCTTACTTCATCAATAATATAATCTTGGGTAATAATGACCGAAGGCATAGGAATGCTATCGTATAGTTCGTACAAATAGTCCAAAACTTCAATTGAATTTCCCTTATCTGCAAGGGCAGAATACTTAGATTTTAAATCAGGAGCCATCCATAATATTTTTTTAGACAACTTTATTAAAGTTATTGATTAAGATTACGAATATCGCAAATGACAACATCTTATTAATTTTGAATATTATTAAGGTCTTTCTCTAAAGTTTTTAGAGTTAAGACATGTATACTAACTCCAATGCCTATAATGAAAAGAAGAATTCTCAAATGAAAATATTGTAAAAAATATATTGAAATACCAAGTGTAGCCCATAAAAATATCAAACTCCCAATCTTCATGTCTCTTTTGACTGCCCCATAATTGATATAATTATTAAAATGGGCCAAATATTTTATGATTAATTAACCAATCATGAAGGTGTTTTGAACTACGAATAAAGCAAAATGAACTAAGCAATAAAAAAGGCGTTGTAGGTAAACTGGAACAAAAATACCTACTACCCCTAAAGCTAAGGAAGTATATCCTGTATAAATTAATGCATATTATTTAACTGTGCTTGTTATCATTATTTTATTTTCCTTTTTATTTTAATAAAATTGAATAGTTGAGTTAATCTATCCCTTCAGAACATACTTCCTAAATAAATTTAATTCTAAATATGCATTTATTTAATAAAGTTTATTTTCTCTTCCTTACCGTTTAGGATAATATTTGTCTCATATGGTTTTGTTTGTGCAATTACCTTTCCATCCTTAATGACAATATATCTTCTAGCAACTAGCCTTATTGCATCGATTGCTGTTGGGGCGTCAAATACAACTAGATCTGCAGTGTTTCCTACTTTAATCCCATAATCATTTGCTCCAAATGCTTTGGCTGAATTTGTTGTGATCATTTCAATTAATCGCATCATTTCATTGTATCCGGACATCTGCCCATAGTGAACAAAAACAAATGCTGCTTGAAGAGGATCCCCAAGGCCCAGGGGATACCAGGGATCCATTATTGAGTCATCAGCTATGCACACATTAATTCCCATTGCATCCATCTCTTTTACTCTGGTGTGCCCTCTTCTTTTTGGATATGTATCAAATCTTGCCTGAAGAACAGAGTTGTCAAGAGGATTTGTGACCATATTTAACTCTGCTCTCTTGATCCACCCTAAAAGTTTGAAGGCGTATGCATTATTGTAAGAATGCATTGCAGTTGTGTGGCTTGCCGTTACTTTTCCGTGATAATTATTCTTTATTGTTTCAGCTGCTAGGACTTCAACAAATCTGGAATGATCGTCATCAGTTTCATCTATGTGAAGGTCAATCATTTTTCCAAGTTCTTTCCCTAAAGAAACAGCAAATATTGTGTCTTTTACTCCGTCTTCTCTTGTCCATTCATAATGAGGTATTCCACCAACTACATCAGCCCCTTTTTCCATAGCTTTCCTCATAAGCTCCTCGCCATCTGGATAGGAGAAAATACCTTCTTGTGGAAAGGCCACTATCTGCAAATCTATATACTCCTTGAATTCTTTCTTTAGGTCTAAAATAGCTTTGAACGCACTTAAGGAAGGGTCACAAACATCTACATGAGTCCTTACACGCGTAACACCATTTGCAATCTCCCACTTCAAAGCTTTCCTTACTCTAGCCTTTACATCTTCTTTAGTTAGACTTTTTTTTCTTTCAGACCATATCTCAATTCCTTCTAGAAGAGAGCCACCTAGATTATATCTCGGTTCACCTACTGTAAGGGCAGCGTCCATATGCACATGTATTTCAACTAAAGGAGGTGAAACGAATCTTCCTTGTAGATCAATTTCTTCGTCACCCTTTGCACCTATACTATTCTTTATCTCTGAAAATTTTCCATCGTTAATCCCAATATCAACAAGATGATTATTATCATATAATCTGGCATTTCTCAAAATTAGATCCATATACTCACCTCATAAAATTTATTTTCAGCTAATATAAATCTAATCTTAATAGTTCAAATTAAGATAAAGAAATATATATAAAAGAAAATAAATGATTAAAAATTAGATGGATAAAATCAATTTAGGAAAAATCTGGGATTATTTAACTCCAATTCAATTACTTGTAATAGGATATCTTTCTATATCCATTATTGGCTCTGTTTTGCTTTCCCTTCCTATATCCTCATCATCTGGAATCTCTCAAAAGTTTATTGATGCTCTTTTCACATCTACTTCTGCCTCAACTACTACAGGACTTATTGTTGAAGACACTGGTAGTTACTACTCAATTTTTGGTCAAGTAATAATAATGCTACTTTTCCAGATTGGCGCACTTGGATACATGATTGGGGTTACACTTATGGTCTTGGGCCTTGGGGGAAAAATATCCATCACAGATAAAATGTTATTAAAAGAATCTGTTAAGAAACCCACGACTTTGGATATGATATGGTTTGTGAAAGTAATAACAATAATTACATTAACTATTGAGGCATTAGGTGCCTTATTTCTTTCAATCTATTGGGCAAAAGATTTTGGATTTATTAAAGGACTATATGTGGGAATTTTCCACTCTGTTTCTGCATTCTGTACAGCTGGATTTTCATTATTCCAAGATGGGTTTATTGGATATCAAAACAGCATTATATTCAATGTAACTATCAGCATTTTATCTATTCTTGGGGCGGTAGGTTTCTTTGTTATCTATGATGTACTTAGATTTGCCAAAGCATCTTATAATAAAGAACAGAAGAAACTCGCAGTCTACACAAAATTTAGTTTTTTACTTACGGCACTTCTAATAGTAATTGGATTCATTATTATTTTCTTGTCAGAAGGCGGTTCTGTAATTTTTTCCTTATTCCAATCAATATCTGCTTCAACTACTACGGGATTTAATAGCGTTGATATTTCCATTATGGGATTGCCAAGTCTTTTTATTATGATGGTCTTGATGTTCATAGGCGCCTCTTCCGGAGGAACTGGAGGGGGTATCAAGACAAGCACTTTTGGCGTATTGATTTTATTCACTTATTATCTTTTGAAAGGTAAAAAGGATGTAAATATATTCAAGAGATTAATAGCGTCAGAAAAAATTGAAAAGTCCTTTGGAATTTTTATAACTTCCATGATTTTTATTGTAGTTGCCCTCTGCATACTACTTTTCAGCGAGGAGTTTAGTTTCATTGCTCTTCTTTTTGAAGTAGTTTCAGCTCTCGGAACTGTTGGGCTTTCCGTTGGAATAACTCCTCACCTTAGTTCAGTTGGAAAACTAGTAATTATATCGCTTATGTTAATTGGAAGGATAGGCCCATTGGCTATTGGATTTTCACTTTTGGGCAAACAGAAGGAAATATCTTTTAAATATCCAAAGGCAGATATCTTTGTCGGATAAGAGAAGTGATTTGATGAAACAGTTTGTAGTTATTGGTCTTGGAAATTTTGGGGTGAACGTTGCAACTGCCCTCCACAAACTAGGCAATCAAGTTCTAGTAATTGATGAATCTGAGAGAAAAGTAGAACAGATTAAGGAGTTAGTAACCCAAGCTATTGTTGCTGATGCGACTGATAAGAAGGTGCTAACAGAATTTGTGGATAAATCTATCGATGGGGCAATAGTATGCATGAGAGATAACATTGAAGCCAGTGTAATGATTACTCTATATCTGAAGGATCTAGGCGTTGAAAAGATAATAGCAAAGGCGATAAATGAAGACCATGGCCGTATTTTGGAACTAGTAGGGGCTACAAAGATAATTTATCCTGAAAAAGATGTTGCAATTGAACTTGCCGAAACCTTAACAACTCCAAACCTTATCAATTGGCTTCCTGTGGAGCCTGACTATAAAATATTTGAGTTAAAAGCTCCAAAGGAATATGTAGGGAAGACTCTTGCAGAGCTAAAGCTAGACGATAACTATGGGATCCAGGTAATAGCTGTAAAAGAAGGGCCAAAAGGACCTTTTCATTTAATCCCTGGAGGAAGCTTTACCATAACTGAAAATAGCTCTCTTGCCATAATAGGCAAAAATGAGGATATCGCTAAACTAAAATCAAATGATAAAATATAACAAATAACTTTTTATTTCTAAACATCCAATTATTACTGTATGGATGAAGAAGATAAGATTGTCCTTATGGGAATTGGAGCTTTCGGCGCCTTGGCTTATCTTGCCGTAAAAGAGATTCAGAAAAGAGAAGCTTTGGAAGAGCAAGGTGAATCTAAGTTATCGAACCAGGGTGATGCAATTTTTGAAGCAGGATATAACCTTTCTGAAAAAGAAGATATAGAAGTTCCAATATACAAAGATATTCTGGAACTTCTTTTTGGGAAGAAGTAAATTTATTAGTAGGAACTCTTTTAAGATACTTGCGATATACCCCTCCAATGGATAAAAAGCAAATAGGCGTTCTGGCAATAGTTGGTGCAAGCGTCATGTGGTCTATAGAGCCCATATTTGCAAAACTTGCCTATGCCAATTCTAGTGTTGTCCAGACATCAGGTTTTAGGGCCATATTTGTCACGATAGTTGCTTTGATCTATGCCCTCACTACAAATGGAAGAAATATCAAGATCTCAAAGAAAGAGTTTTCTGTAATTTTCTATATAGCTGTTTTTGGAACGCTTGTTGCGGATTTATTATTCTATATTGCACTCACAAGAATTCCTGTTCTAAATGCAGTTTTAATTGGGCATCTCCAGCCTATCTTCATTATATTAATAGGCTATTTTATCTTAAAGGATGAAAAACACTCAAAATATGATTATGCAGGCATATTCATAATGATATTTGGGGCGCTACTTGTCACCACACAAACAATACAAAATCTCCTTATCTTGAGAATAGGAACTGTTGGGGACCTATTAGTTGTGGGTGCAACTTTATCTTGGGCTACTACAGGGATAGTTGCAAGAAAGTACCTAAAGACCATGAACTGCGGAATAATCACATTTTATAGATTCTTGATTGCTGCCATATTCTTTTCAATCTATTTACTCTTCAGATCAGAGTTCCAATTTGGAAGTGTAAATCAGATAATAATTGGAATAATAGTTGGAGTCGGATACATTTTATACTATGAAGGTCTTAAAAGAATAAAAGCTGCTCAAGCTGGTGCTTTGGAACTATCAACACCATTTTTTGCAGCGCTTTTGGGGTTTGTTGTTCTTGGGGAGTTAGTAACACCCATGCAGATAGCAGGGATTCTTATTCTATGCATTGGCGTTTATCTACTTTCAAAAAAGGAATAGGTTCAAATAAATAAGTTTTTATAGGCAAATTCCTTAATAATCTTGAATAAATATAGAATTCATATCTGTAACTTTGTAAAAGTCTACATAATATTCAATTTATTGGTATATGGGGATATTTTTATGAATAATGAGGCTAGAGCTAGAGAAGACATTGACAAGATGCTTGTTGATTGCGGCTGGACTGTTCAGGATTATAAACTAATGGATCTTGGTGCTTCAAGAGGTGTTGCAGTAAGAGAGTTCCCACTCCTTACAGGAATTGCAGACTACCTCCTTTTTATTGATAGAAAAGCCTGTGGGGTTCTTGAAGCTAAAAGAGTCGGAATACCTTTAGGTGGTGTTGCAGATCAATCCATAAAATATGTTGGAGGTTTGCCTGAAGATATCCCATCTGTTGGCAATCCACTTCCCTTTGTGTACAATAGCACGGGGAAAGAAATTTCATTTGTTGACATGAGAGACCCAAGGCGACGCTCGAGAAGAATCTTCTCTTTTCACAGACCTGAAACATTGAAGGAATTTCTATCTGATGAAAAGACGTTGAGAGGCAAGTTGCAAGAGATGCCACCACTAATAACTTCTGGATTGCGAGATTGCCAGATTGAGGCAGTTACGAATCTTGAAAGATCATTTAGAGATACAAGACCTCGTGCATTAATCCAGATGGCAACAGGTTCTGGAAAAACTTTTACTGCAATTAGCTTTGTCTATAGGCTGATAAAACATTCAAATGCAAAAAGAGTGCTTTTCTTAGTTGATAGGACAAATCTTGGAAAGCAGGCCATGACAGAGTTTAGCCAGTATAGAACTCCAGATGATGGGAGAAAGTTTACTGAACTTTATAATGTTCAGCATCTCTCTTCAAACGTAATCGACCCCGCAAGTAGGGTTTGTATTTCAACTATCCAAAGAGTCTACTCGATGCTTAGGGGAGAAATCGAAATGGAGAGTGAAACTGAAGAGCAGTCACTTTTTGACCAAGATATCGATGGAACTCCAGTTGATGTTTGTTACAACCCTTTCATCCCAATTGAAACATTTGATTTTATTATAACAGATGAGTGCCACAGATCGATTTACAATCTCTGGAGGCAAGTTTTGGAATATTTTGATGCGTTTATTATTGGATTAACAGCTACACCTTCAAAGCAGACCCTTGGATTTTTCAATCAGAATCTTGTGATGGAGTATAATCATGAACGGGCAGTTGCTGATGGTGTTAATGTAGGGTATGATGTTTATAGAATTAATACTGCAATAACTGAGAAAGGGAGTAGTGTAGAAGCGGGATTTTACATTGATAAGAGGGACAGATTGACAAGGCAGGTTAGATGGGAATCACTTGATGAAGAATTCAAATATGAAGGAAGGGACCTTGATAGGTCAGTTGTTGCACCTGACCAGATCAGAACTGTAATAAAAACATTCAAGGAAAGATTGTTTACCGAGATATTTCCGGGGAGAAAAACAGTACCTAAGACTCTAATCTTTGCAAAAGACGATTCCCATGCTGAGGATATTGTAAATATTATAAGGGAAGAGTTTGGCCAGGGAGATGAATTCTGTAAAAAGATTACTTACAGAACTATGGGCGAGAAACCTGAAGACCTGATAGCAAGTTTCAGAAACTCTTACAATCCAAGGATAGCCGTAACTGTTGATATGATATCAACTGGTACTGACATAAAGCCTTTAGAGTGCCTTATATTCATGCGAGATGTTAAATCAAGAGTTTATTTCGAGCAGATGAAGGGAAGGGGAACAAGAGTGATTAATCCCACCGATTTGCAAATGGTAACTTCTGATGCAAGAAATAAAACTCATTTTGTGATAATAGATGCTGTTGGAGTATGCGAAACAGACAAAACTGATTCAATGCCGCTTGAGAGGGCTAGGAATGTACCTTTAGAGAAGCTTCTTATGGGGATGGCTCTAAGAAAAAAGAACAAAGATATGATATCCTCCCTTGCAGGTAGACTCGCCAAAATTGAAATAGAAATGAATGAAAAGGAGAAACAGGAGATTCAAAAGATTGCTGGAAAGAACATGAACGAGATTGTAAATGAACTTCTTGATGCTGTTGATCCAGATAAAACTATTGAAACTGCATGTAAGATGTTCGATACGACTGAGCCCACAAAGGAGCAGCTGAACAAGGCTACAGAAGAACTCCTAAACAAAGCAAGTAAGCCGTTTGATAATCCAAAGTTTAGGACGAAGATTATTGAGATAAAAAAGAAGAATGAGCAGATAATTGATAATATCAGTAAGGATGAGATTCTATTTGCAGGATTTGATGACCTTGCAGCTGAAAAAGCAAGAATAATTGTAAATAATTTCAAGAACTTTATAGAAGAAAATAAAGATGAATTAACAGCACTTCAAATTATTTATAGCAATCCATACCCAACAAGATTTCTAACTTATGATGCTATTAAGGAGCTTGCTGAGGCAATAGAAAAGCCGCCTTATTACCTTACAACGGATAAGTTATGGGCTGCATATGAGAAGCTAGAAAAATCTAAGGTGAGGGGTGCGGGGCCTCATAAATTACTTACGGATATTGTATCTCTCCTAAAATTTGAACTTGGAGAAATTCAAGTCCTTGAACCTTTTTCGTATACGGTAGATAAGAGATTTGAAGATTGGATTTCGAAGAAGAAAAAGGAAGGCGTAACTTTTACCGCGGAACAGTTAGAATGGCTTAGAATGATAAAAGATCACATTTCTACTTCAATGAGTATTTCTAAGGATGATCTTGAACAGACCCCATTCCACAACAAAGGTGGACTTGTTAAGGCGAATAAAATCTTTGATGGAAAAATTGATAATGTCATGAAGGATCTTCAAGAAGCACTGGTGAGTAAGTGAATGGTGAGCTACCCAAAGGTTGGGTTTGGACGAGCTTAGAAAATTGCGTTGATATTCTAGATAGTCAAAGAAAGCCAATTAATTCAGAAGAACGTCAAGAAAGGATTCTAAATAAAAACGAATCTGATCTTTATCCTTATTATGGGGCCACTGGACAAGTTGGTTGGATTGATGGATATATTTTTGATGAAGAACTTATTCTACTTGGCGAGGATGGTGCGCCTTTCTTAGATTTTACCAAAGACAAATCCTATCTCATTAAAGGTAAAACTTGGGTTAATAATCATGCTCATGTTTTAAGGGCTATAAAGGATATTAGTTTTAATTCTTATATTTGCCATTATCTTAATAGTTTTGATTATCGTAATTACATTACTGGGACAACTAGATACAAGCTTAATCAATCTCAAATGAGAAAAATAATGATTCCCCTCCCACCATTAGCCGAACAACAAAGAATAGTAAACAAAATAGAAGAGCTCTTCACAAATCTTGACAAAGGTATTGAATCTCTAGAGCAAGTCAAATACAAACTTAAAATATATCGCCAAGCTATTTTGAAATATGCAATGGAAGGAAAACTCACTGAAAAGTGGAGAGAAAATAATAAAACATTTTTTGAGGAGTCTAATTCTTTTGATAATAAAGAAGTTATTGCATTTGAAATTCCAAGTAGCTGGAGATTAGTAGAATTAAAAGATGTATCAATTATAATATTAGGACAATCGCCACCCTCGTCTACATATAATGAAAAAAGAATAGGTTTACCTTTTTATCAAGGTAAATCTGAATTTGGTTTAATCTATCCAACTCCAGTTAAGTGGTGTGCTTTTCCAAAAAAAATTGCAGAGAAAGGGGATGTCTTAATTTCAGTTAGGGCTCCTGTTGGCCCTACAAACATCTGCCCTGAAAAATCTTGTATTGGAAGAGGATTGGCTGCAATTAGAGGATTGGGGAATATCGATAATAAATTTATTTTTTACTTATTAAGGAATATTGAAAAGGATATTTCTTCCCAAGCTACAGGTACGACTTTTGAAGCAATTAGGGGAGATGTACTAAAAAAATTGATAATTCCACTCCCTCCTCTCGAAGAACAGCAAGAAATAGTTAACAGAATAGAAAAACTATTCTCTCTTGCAGACCATATAGAAGAAACCGTCAGCTCTAAGCTAGAACAGTCCAAAACTCTTCGCCAAAGCATCCTAAAAAAAGCTTTTGAAGGGCAGCTTGTTCCACAAGATCCTAATGATGAGCCTGCAGAAATTTTACTAGAAAAAATAAAAATGGAAAAGTTAAATAAAGGAAAAGCAATTCAGGAGAAGCTGGTACAATGAGTAACGAAACGCTTGCAGTCCAAAAGCTTTGGAACTATTGCAATGTCCTAAGAGACGATGGAGTAAGTTACGGCGATTATGTAGAGCAACTAACATACTTATTATTTCTAAAAATGGATGATGAGCAAACTAAGCCTCCGTTTAGCAGAGAGTCAAAGATACCAAAAAATCTTAACTGGGAGAGCCTTCTAAAAAAGGATGGTGATGAGCTTGAAGTTCATTACAGGCATATTCTAGAATCTTTAGGGAAAGAAAAGGGGATGATAGGTGTCATCTTCAGAAAAGCCCAGAATAAAATTCAGGACCCTGCAAAACTAAAGAGGCTTGTCATGCTTATTGAAGGAGAAGAAACCTGGATGGGTATGGGTATCGATGTAAAGGGTGCAATCTATGAAGGCTTACTACAAAAGAATGCAGAAGATATCAAAAGTGGCGCCGGTCAGTACTTCACCCCTAGAGCACTAATCAAAGCAATGGTTGAAGTGATAAGGCCAAAACCTGGTGAAACTATCTGTGACCCGGCATGCGGGACAGGGGGATTCCTTTTAGCTTCTTATGACCTAATCTCTAAATATCCGCTAAATGTTGAAGAGAAGAAATTCTTAAGAGAAGGCACATTTCACGGTTGGGACATTGTGGATAGTGTTGTAAGGCTCTGCACAATGAACCTCTACTTGCATGGGATTGGTGGAGAGGAAAGCCCAATAGTAACTGACGATGCACTTGCATCTGACCCTGGAGATAGGTTTGACATAGTGCTCACTAACCCGCCATTTGGAAAGAAGAGTAGCATTACTATAGTAAATGGCGAGGGAAAGATTGAAAAAGAATCACTGACATACCAGAGAAATGACTTCTGGGCAACTACTTCTAACAAGCAGCTAAACTTCCTGCAGCACGTTAAAACTCTACTAAAAATAAATGGCAGGGCCGCAATAGTCGTCCCTGATAACGTGCTTTTCGAAGGTGGGGCTGGAGAAACACTCAGAAAAAGACTCTTACAGCAGTGTGATGTCCACACACTTTTAAGACTCCCAACTGGGATCTTCTATGCGCAAGGTGTAAAGGCAAACGTGCTATTCTTTGATAAAAGGCCGGCAAGTGAAAAACCTTGGACAGAAAAACTCTGGATATATGATCTAAGGACTAACATTCACTTCACCCTGAAAACAAACACTCTAAGATATGAAGATCTAGTAGACTTCATAAAATGCTATAATCCAGAAAATAGGCACGAGAGACGAGAAACTGAAAGGTTCAAAGCATTTACCTATGGAGAGGTCATGAAAAGAGACAAAACAAATCTAGATATCTTCTGGCTAAAAGACAATAGCCTTGGCGACTCAGAAAATCTTCCAGACCCAAAGCTACTAGCTTTAGAAATTGCAGAAGATTTAGAGTCGGCGCTTGACGAGTTTAAAAGAATATATGAAGAATTAGAAGAATAATAAATTAAAGAAGCTTATTCTCCTTCAATATTCTGACAACTTCATCATAAACTTCGTTTAGATCCGTCTCGCTTTTTGCACCGGTAATAATGTACTTGCCATTTTTGTATATTGTAACGTGCCTTCTTTCTCCATTAATCATGACCTTTACAAGGAGCGCAGGATATGTCTCTGGATTGTATTCGGCATGAACAAAGTCAATGATACTGTATGCCTTTACTATATCTACATCATTTGGAAATCTTCCAGTTGCAACAATATTTGTTATTATAGGTCTTGTCCCAAAGGGTACATCTTTCTTCATCAAAATCATCCTTCATTAGCTATATTATTAGTATTGTTGGCACTAGTATATAAGCTTTTATTTTTAACTTCTTTAAAATATAGCCCCTTGACTATTTTTTTCATAAAATTAAATGAAAAACAGTAATAAATATATATTAAGAACTATATTTAGTATTGACATGCTAATAATTTTATTATATGGGCGCAACTCTTGAAAAAAAAATTTGAAAAAGAAATAAGTTTTAATAATAACGAAATTGATTCTAAAACTTTAAAGATATTCTTTGATAAATCTCCATTTGCAATTCAATCATTAAATGAATCTGGCCATATTCTAAATGTAAGTAAAGCATGGCTTGATATCTTGGGGTATTCAAAAGAAGATATAATTGGAAAATCATTTCGTGATTTCCTCTCTGATAATTGTAAAGACCATTTCAGTGAATGCTTTCCTAAATTTAAAGAAATGGGCCAAATAAGTGATGCAGAATTAGAAATGAAAAAGAAAAATGGGGATATAGTCTTTGTATCTTTTAATGGTAAAATTATTCATGATGACAAAGGAAATTTTAAACAAACTTTCTGTTTCTTGAGCGATATAACTAATCGTAAGACAATCGAGACAGAATTGAGTGAAAGCGAAGAAAAGTTTAGAGAGCTTTACAATAACATGAGTACTTGTATGGCAATCTATCAAGCCATTGATGACGGGCAGGATTTCGTTATCAAAGGCATTAACAAGGCAGGAGAGGAAAAAAGCAAAGTAAAAATAGAAGAAATCAAAGGCAAACGTGTTTCAGATGTATTTCCAAGTGTAAAAGAAATCGGACTATTTGATATTTTTAAGAAAGTCTATGCCACCGGCAAACCTGAATATCTTCCAACAAAGTTTTACAAGGATAGTAGGATGTCCCATTGGGTAGAAAACCTGTTTTTAAAAATCTTGGATTCTTTCCTATTACCTCTGAAGGTTTATACCCAGTTAAATCGATAAACTTTGGATTTACATAATTTATGAATCCATTTTTATCTGTTATAACAACTATTGTCGGGGCTTGCTCAATAGCGTTGTATAAAAGTTTTATTTCTCCTTCTAATCTTTTTCTATCTGTGATATCTCTTGATATGTTCAAGATTACGTTTTTCCCTTTCAGTTTTAGTTTTGTTGCAACTACTTCCACGTAAAATAATCTTCCATGTTTATCAATATCTAATACTTCAAATGGTTTTTCTCCATATTTTTCTAATTCTCTTTTTATTGTCTTACCGGCTTTACCTCTTAACTCGGGAGCTTGTAGGTCTGGAATTATTAATGAAAGAAACTCATTTTTTGAATAGCCAAATTTTCTACACGCCGCTTCATTTACATCAATTATTGAATCATCTTCAGCTACTAAGAGCATGGGATCATTGGCCTTCTCAAAATATAGCCTAAATCTTTCTTCACTTTCCTTTAGTTCTTCTTCCATATTTTTCCTATCAGTAATATCATTACCTACCGAAAGTAGAGCCTTAATATCTCCTTTTTTATCCAGTATAGGTTTATTGGTCCAATAAATCCATGCCCGTTCTCCATTCTTTTTTATGTTTTCATTAATGTGCCGAGTATATTTCTCTACATCAAAATAAATCTCAGATATCAGATTTTCTAAAATTCTTCCTGTAGATTCAATTCGAGGGATACACGTTTCTTGCCATTTTTTTCCTATTAGTTCTTCCTCTTTGTAACCAAAAAAATCCAATCCAAATTCATTCATTGAAAGAATTATTCCATCTTTGTCAAATTTTGCAATTATGCTATTTGCATTTTCCACTAGCTCCCTATACTTCTCTTCACTTTTTCTTAGTTTTTCTTTTTCACGTTCAAGTTCATATTTTTTCAAAACATTGTCAAGGTCTGTTTCTATGATTGTCTTAAACTCATTGATTAAATCTTTATAAGTTGTGGCCTTTGGATTATCTTTGTAATCAAGGACACATATTGTCCCAAAAATTGATTATCTGGCCACTGGAGAGGAAATCCAAGGTAATACACCATTCCAAGAGGTATATCTGGATTGTGATCCCACTCTATATCTTTAGTAGCATCAGGGACTAACAAGGACTCATGCTTTTGCATTACAGTTTCACAATAAAGCCCGGTATTAAGATTAGCTCTTTCACCCTTATGATAAGGATTACCTTCAGTTTTACTAGATATAAAAACTTCAATCTCAGGAGGGTCAGCCTTCATTATTAAACCGGCTGGAACTCCGATTTGTTTCGCCATTAAATTCACAATTCTCTGCCATTTATCTAATATTTCTTTAGGCAAATCAGGCTTTTCTGTAATATGTAAATCGGGCATTATAATCAAACTTAACTTATATTTTTATTATTATATAAATTTTCTGCATTTTACATCCCAAACCTTTCATCTCTCCACCTTTTTGGTATTGTGGAGAAGATTATTTTAGAAAAAAATAATAAAATGGTCAAGGTAACAATTAGGGTGACTAAAGAAATGGAATAATTAAACTTTATAGAAAATGAAACAATAACCATAACTATCAATGGAGGGGTAACAAGAGCAAAGAATTTACTTAGTACTTTGGCATCGAAAAGCATAGTGTTTGTCTTCAAACCTGTCAATCTTGCAGTTACACCAACAACATAGATATTTGTGACAAGGGCAACAGTTAAAGCCAATGGCAGCAGATCAATTTCATTTCTTATGATGGATATACCAATGACATAGACTAAAGAAAGCCCAACAGTTAATAAAAAGTAAAATAACAGTTTTGCTTTTATCGCCATATCAACTGAAATGGGCTGATAATTTAGGAATTCATTTGTCTCAAAATTATTGAGCCATGAATACGTCATGACACCAAAGAATCCTACCATGCTTCCATAAAATATCGCATTGTAATCAATTTCTACTCCAAGGCTTATCTCAAACAGAGAGACTATAAAATAAATACCAAGCAATGGCCCGATAAATCCCATTATAACTGGCCCAAATCCCCCGCTTCTCTTAAGTTCCAAAAATTCTTTAGCCAGTAGGGTTTTCATGCTTCCTGTAAAGGCGAATCTACTTTCGGCTGATGATATTTCCTCTTGATACTTGTTTGTTTTCTCTTCAAACCTCTCTTTCATTGAAAGGATGGCAAGTATTGAAAATAGAAATGCAAGAATCACCGGGATAAAGAAAGAAGAAACACCGCCATTTTCCAAGTATCCAATAGGGAAGATTATCCGCTCAATAAGGAAATCGTCCAAAATAAACCTAAGAGAAAGAACTCCGAGGATTCCCAAAATAAAAACTACAAGTAACTTACTAGATATAATTGAAATCGAAGAGGAGAGAAAGCTCAAAGACATTCCTAGCATGAAAGTAATAGTTAAGATGATAAAAATAAGAACTACAAATGAAAGACTAAAGCCAGATATGGGTATAGAAACTAATGCCCCTAATGTAAAAGGTATGATTGAATAGAATAGGTAAAATACGGCATCTTTTAAGAAAAAATAAGACATTACCTTCCTTAAAGAAATTGGAAAAAGTTTTGGTAATTGAAGGATAAGATTGATCTCCCCAAATCGTCGTGTCATTACCTCTTCCCCAATCTTTCCTAAAAATCCCACAACAAAACCATAAAAAAATGCGCCTAGATTTAGAAACAAGATAGCTTTGTATAGCCCCATTGAGTTTATTATAACTGGGGAAGAAAGAGAGAGAATAAAAGAAAGTACAAATATTATTACTGGAAAAAATATTGATCCAACTGCCCCAACAAAGGACTTGTGGAGCCTTAACTCTTCCTTTATCATCAAAACAAATAGATCTAAGTCTAGAAAGGACATTTTTACTCCTCTATAAGTCTCATGAATGTATCCTCTAGATGCTCGCCTTTCTTTAATCTAATTTTCTCTAGACTTCCCTGCGCAATTATCTTCCCTTTATTGATTACGGCAACTTCTGTGCATAGTTTTTCTGCAATCTCTAAAATATGAGTACACATGAATATTGTGCAGCCTTCCTTGACTAGATTAAAGAGGTAATCTCTAATCTTTCTCTGAAATATTGGGTCAAGATTTATGAAAGGCTCGTCAAGAAATAATAACTTTGGCTCGTGGATAAATGCAGCAGAAAGCATCAGTTTCTGCCTCTGGCCTTTAGAAAGATCCTTACACAATATTTCCTTCTTTTCCTCTATCTCAAAGAATCCAATCCACTTGGAAACTTTTTCATTGATATTATCAACGTTTCTTAATCTGCAGACAAACTTTAGGAACTCTTCAGCAGTTAGAAAAGAAGGTGGGCTTTCAGCTTCTGGTACAATCCCGGAGATTCTTTTGATCCCAATTGAGTCTGCTGTTGGAACGCCCATTACCTCTGCATCCCCAGAATCTTGATCAATCTGCCCTGTTAAGATCCGGAGAAGTGTAGTTTTGCCTGCTCCATTTGGGCCCAAAAGACCAAAGAACTCTCCTTTTTTGACTTTTAGATTTATTCCATCAAGTGCTTTGTAATCCCCAAAGTTCTTTGAGATATTACGAGAAATGATTGCAGACATAATGATTTATAGAAATGCTTCATATTTAAGATTACCCAACTATTTTGTGAAAAATACAAATATTCATAATAGTCTGTATAAAAAGTATTAGAAAATAATTTATAGAAAAGAGTTATTGTATCTAATGATATTATGGCAAAAAGTGTTTTAGTCACATATGGTAGTAGGTACGGATGCACAGAGGAAGTATCTAAAGAAATTGGAAAAGTATTAGAAAAAGAAGGATTAAAGGTAAGTTTAATTAATCTTGAAATAGATAAGAATCCCCCGATATAGAAAAATATGATGCTTTTTTAGTCGGCTCGGGAATAAAGATTGGCAAATGGACAAAAGAAACGGATAATTTTCTCAAGAAGAATAAAGAACTATTAAAAAATAAAATATTGGGGCTTTATACATGTTCAGGACTTGCTATTGAAGATGCAGATAAAGCAAAGAAACATATATGGAAGAAAAAATGGAAAAACTAGGTATTGATGCACAATTATTCGATGTTTTCCCAGGAAGATCTATACTAACAGACTTTGACCTTTCCAATCCCAAGATTGGATTTATAGAAAGAAAAATTATAGAACAGGCAGCTAAGGCTCAAGCGAAGGACAATAAACCAATAAAAATTGATGATAGATGGAAGGATGACCCCGGAGGTTTGAAAGAGATTAGATCTTTTGCTTCAAGTTTTGCAGAACTTGTAAACTCTAAATAGTCATTGGTTAGATATTAGCAAACTGTGTAATTTAGGTAGTCCATCTGTACTTGTATCTTTTCTCTAATTTCTTTTCCCATAATCTTTTCACAGAGAAAAAGCCCCAAATCAATAGCAGAGGATACTCCCCGGGCAGTTATAATATTCCCATCCTCAACTATCCTGCAATCTGAAACGTTATTTGTATATTTCTTCAAATCTTCCATAACGACTCTGTGAGTTGTTGCTTTCTTATCGTTTAGTTTTCCCATTACACCTAGTAGTAGAGATGCGTAACATACAGTGCATATCACAGTAGTATCTGGTATTTTTCCTAACCAGTCCAAAAATTCTTTATTTTCCATTAATTCAAAGACTCCTTTACCGCCAGGGATTATGACATAATCGTAACTGGACAAATCATTTCTGACTTTTGTTGGAACAATCTCTAGCCCCTCTACAGATATTACCCTATCAGTAAATGAGCAGACATCGTACTCAATTTGATTTGAGAATCCCATAGTTTTAATTCTAGTCAATGGATCGTATGCTCCAACAAAATCGAGAGTGGTTAGATTGTTATAAATTATAAAAGCTATTCTCATGGAACTCATAATATCAAATAAGAATAATCCTTAAATAATTTATTACTTGCAATAAGAAATTAGTAATGTTTATAAAAAGATTATCATCTGAAAAATTAAATAAATAAAACAATCTTTGAAATAAATAAAGGCGAAATCGATGAAATCAAACTTTATAAAAGGGTTTTCGGCCACCATACCTGTTGCTTTATCTGTATGTGCATATGGTCTTGTTCTTGGGGTTCTTGCATACTCTAAAGGAGTTACTTTTATTGAATTACTGTTAATGGATGTTATCACTTTTGCAGGCTCTGCACAACTACTAATGGTAGAACTCTGGAAAGATCCACTGCCGTTTACAGAGATGCTTTTTGCAGTTTTTGCGATTAATTTAAGATATCTATTAATTGGAGCTTCACTGACACCGCTTTTCAAAGGAAGCTCATTGTTCGAAAAGGCGGCATTGATGCATCTTGTTGCGGATGAAAACTGGGCAGTGACAATGGCAAGATTAAAAAAAGAAAAGATTAATCCCTATTTCCTTTTTGGTGGAGGGATATGCCTTGTTATATGTTGGCTAATTAGTACTCTGGCAGGCCATACTTTTGGATTTATAATATCAGACCCTTATTCAGCGGGACTCGATTTTGTCATAATTATAATTTTTACAGCGTTGGTAGCCAGCTTCTACGACGGAAAAGACAGTGTTTTACCGTGGGTAGTTGCTGCAATATTTGCTTATCTCTCTTTTGTGTTTATACCTGGAAAATGGTATATTGTAATAGGAGGGATTACAGGAGCTTTGATTTATTCGATTCAAAAACATTTTAGAGGTGTCGAAAGTGAATGATTTTGACATGCTAGCGATAACCTTGATAATACTTGCAGGGGTAATCACATACTCTTTAAGATTTGGAGGGTTATTAGTTGGAAATATGCTATCGAAGCACAAGTTTATCGAAAATTTGATAAAAGCTTTGCCTGGAACTCTTCTTCTCTCTTTTATCGTTCCCAGTATAGTGTCTGAAGGAGTATCTGGGGCGATTAGTGCTTTAGCTGCAGGATTAATAGCAAAGAAAACAAACAATGTCCTTATTGCACTAGTGGCAGGTATGGCAATTATAATTTTATTCAGAAATTTTCTATAAAAAAGATGCTAATTTTTTCCTTTTCCGAGTAAATTCATTAAAGCGGTAAATGGAGTTTCTTTTGGGAAGATTCTTACAGTCATCTTGCTATCACAATTTTCAAAAACTATAGTTCCAGAACTTTTTGCTTTATAAACGCAGAATTTCCCATTTATAGCAACTAACTCGACACAACCAGTAGATATACTTTGATTAATTGTTACATTTGTCGGGCATACGAAAAAATTATCCCCAACTTTTAAAGTGTCTTTCTCAAGTATTACAGAAACACAGTCTTCAGATAAAACCGACGTCGTTCCTAAGAACGAGAGTAACAATAATAAGCCGATACTTATAGAAATTTTTTTCTTCATAAGCACACGCCTTTTCGATAGATTAAGGATATATTTACTCAATATAAATCTTTCTGATAAAATGAACCTTAATAATTATGCCAATTAAATAGTCTAACCTTTAGAATAAAGTAGAAAAAGTAAAATAGTTGGAAAGTATAGTATAAATATATGTTAAAACAAGAGAAATTAAAAAGTCTTGCAGACCAGGGAAGACAAATATTGGAACTAAAAGAAGGTGAATATGTGAATAAGGGCGCATTTGCAGCATGGAGGACAAATGTCTTTAATTTCCTAAATGATGAATTTTCAATTGAAGAAGCCCTTGCATTTACTAACATCTGTGAGAATAATCATCATAAAAATGTTCAAAATGGCATATATTTCTTAGAACACTTGAATATTGATTAAAATCAATAATTATTGAGATTCAGTTCTATTTCTGGATCTATTGGATCTTTAAAGCCAAATCTTCTATACATTTTAATACCGTCTTTTGTTGCGTGGAGATTTAGGATATCTATATTCAATATTTTTGCTTCTTCAATTAATATTTTAATTAACTTGGTACTGATCCCATTTTTTCTGGCTTTTGGGATTGTATACATATTAGTGATATACCCATAGCGCCCGTGTAGGCAATCGTATCGCGGAGGGACTCTCCATAATACTAATCCGCTTGTCGCTATGACATCTCCTTCATATTCAACAAGCCATGAGACCATTTTATTTGATTCAATATACTCTTTAAAGAAACTCTCTAATTCTATTTTTAGCTGTTCTAGATTATCTTTATTTTTATTTTCATTTAATCCATCTAATAGGAGAAGCTTGAATTTTATTAAATCAGGTATGTCTTTTGAGGTAGCTTTTCGAAAAACTAGTTTGTCCTTATCGATGTTCATCTTACTACAAAGGATTTATAATTTTTTAATGCTTTCTATTGCCACTATTCATATGTCCTATGTTTCTGTTTTAGCTTCCAAATAGCTTACCACAATAAGGCCATAGCAACCGAATAAAATAAAAATACTAATGAGCAAATACATAAAGAGTTGATTGAATATGTTGGAGCTTATTATATTTCTGGTGTTAGTCCCAATAATAATAAGTTTGGTATTGCGATTCAGTCGATACGATGAAAAGTTATAAGAATAGAAAAGAAAAAATAAATTTATTCTTTGTTTTTGTTCTCTTTTAGGATCTTGTCCATTGGAAGGTCTCTTGATTGGGGTATCACGGAGATCCTGGGTACTGAAATATTATTACAGTTCCATCGCCTAGATTTTGCCTAACTTGAATTAGACTTTAGCTTATTGGATGGATGAAAGATAGGGACAAAACGACTTAAAAAAGCGCCGAGGGGGAGATTTGAACTCCCGCTTCCCTAAGGGAAACCGGATCTCAAGTCCGGCGCACTAATCCAGGCTATACGACCTCGGCTTAAAGTTTCATCAGGTTAGTTAGTTTATAAAATTTTTGGGGAATCAAATCTCAATTTGGTATATCATCTCAAATTCTTTCTTATCGGACAAGGTATCATAGTATTTGACTTCGTCAATCTTTGAAAGAGAGTAAGAATGCTCTTTTACATATTTTAGAAAAGCCTTGTAACTTACTTCATTGTCAGGAGATATTGAAACTTGAATTTTATTACAATCTAGTTCAATAACAGCTTTGATAAAATTATCAATTAAAACTGACGCATAATTCTTGCCACGATGGTCTTTAGATATTCCAATCTGCCAAAGATATACTACTTCTTTATCTAACAAGCCTTTGATGCCAGAGATAAATCCAATTAATTCATCTTCTTCTATCATTAAAAAACATAGATTAGAAAAATAGTTAAATAATGTCCAGTAAGTGAAAGGTGTGTGCAATTCTAGAGGTTTACACCTATCTACAAATTTTCTTATTCTGTCAACATCTTCTACGGTGCAGTTTCTTATTATCATCTAATCCCAAAATAAATTATTTGATTAAAGAAGATAATCCTGCAATGCCAATTGCACCCATTATTATCAGTATGGCAATGACAACGAAGACCAGTATCCATGCCACAAATGCTTTACCCCATGAAGTGTCGTATATGGATTTTATGACCCAAAGAGTCGCTAATAGACTTATAAGCGGTGCCAAAAGACTGCCAAAAAATCCCATTGAGGCTTTTAGGCTATTTAGAAGAACTCCTAATATAGAGCTTGCAATTGAGAGAACTAGTGCACAGATTATTGCTTTCCCATAAGAAGCTTTTTCTATCCCTGCCAACTTTGTTCCTAACCATATGAAGATTGCACCTATTAACAATAGAAAAATAAATCCAACAATTGATCCAAATCCTGGTAATCCATCAAACATTTTTATCCCCTATGAATAAAAAGGGAGATACAATATTTAAATTTTATTATATGGATTGGGATTATTTGATAATTTAATATGAGAATGAATAGATATATATTTTTATACAAATTCTATCAAAGAAGAGATATTGTATTTTTTAAATACAATAAAAGATTAAGACAATAATTCAATTTCTATGTTAACTCTTTCTGGAACCTTGACTCTCATTATCTGTCTCATTGTTCTTTCGTCGGCGTCGATTTCAATGAGTCTTTTGTGAATTCTCATTTCCCATCTTTCCCATGTAGCCTTACCGTCACCAGAGGTTGATTTCCTCACAGGTACCTTTAATTTTTTTGTTGGTAATGGTATTGGCCCGGCTATGTCTACACCTGTACGCTCTGCTATCTTCTTAACTTGCGAACAAACTTCGTCAAGTTTCTGAGTTTCCATTGCAGTCAATCTTATTCTAGCTTTTTGCACCTATATCGCCTCATTTAAATAAAAATAAAATAAATTAAATTTTAGCCCTTAGTAATAGACTGGACCATTCCGGCAGCAACTGTTGCCCCCATATCCCTTATAGCAAACCTACCCAACTGAGGTATTACTTTTATTTCCTCAATTACCAGGGGTTTTGTTGGTTTTATCTGGACAATGGCAGCACTTCCGCTCTTTAAGAAATCAGGGTTTTCAGTCTTTACATTACCAGTCTTTGGATCAAGTTCTGCAAGTAACTTCTCAAATATACATGCTACCTGTGCTGTGTGGCAGTGGAATACTGGTGTGTATCCAGCAGTAATTGCTGTTGGATGTCTCAAGACTACTATCTGTGCTTTGAAAGAGTCATTTAATGTTACTACTGAAGGTGGGGTGTTTGGATGTCCTAGAACATCTCCTCTCTTAATATCGTTCTTTCCAACACCTCTAACGTTGAATCCAACATTGTCTCCAGGTAATGCCTGATCCAATGTTTCATGGTGCATTTCAATTGTCTTTACTTCACCAGAAATTGGCTTGCCAAATACTGTTGAGGCTGGCTCAAATAATACTGTGTCTCCCTTCTTCATTATTCCAGTTTCTACTCTTCCCACAGGGACTGTTCCTACACCAGTGATGGTGTAAACATCCTGGATTGGAAGTCTAAGTGGTTTGTCTGTTGGTTTATCTGGCTCTTTGAAAGAGTCTACTGCTTCTAATAGTGATGGTCCTGTGTACCAGGGCGTCTTATCAGATTTACCAACTATATTGTCTCCGTTAAATGCTGAACCAGGGATGAACTTTGTTTCTTCGACTTTGAATCCAACTGTCCTGATTAATTTCTCTACTTCTGCCTTAACTGCATTAAACTTATCCTGTGAGTAATCTACTGTATCCATCTTGTTTACTAATACTGCTAATTGCTGGATACCAAGTGTTCTAGACAAGAAAACGTGTTCCTGTGTCTGTGGCATGATACCGTCATTTACTGCAACTATAAGAACTGCAGCATCTGCCTGTGAAGCTCCTGTAATCATGTTTTTAACGAAGTCTCTGTGGCCTGGACAGTCCACGATTGTAATGTATTTTGAATCAGTCTCAAACTTTTTGTGAGAAAGATCAATTGTAACTCCTCTTTCTCTCTCTTCTTTTAAGTTATCCATTACCCAAGCAAACTTAAACGTCTTACCTTTTTCACCCATATCTTCGAACTTCTTAACAAGATCGGCTCTGATATCACCATGCATAACTAGCAATTGCCCTACGGCTGTAGATTTTCCGTGATCTACGTGGCCGATGAAGGCTACATTTAAGTGTGGTTTTTGAGTTGCCATATTATTTCCTCCTTTTTTTATTATATTTTTATTATATCTGGTATAATCCTCTAAATTGAATCTATTTTTAAGCTTTTTCCATTTTACATGTTCAGGTAATCTTCAGGTTTTGGAGGCTGTGGTTTTAGCCCTTTCCTCTTTCTGATTGCCTCAACGGTCTGCATCTGGAGTTCTGTTGGAAGCTTCTGGTAACCTGCATATTCAGTTGACCATAATGCCCTACCTTCAGTTGCACCTCTTATGTCACCAGCAAATCCAAACATTTCAGATACTGGTGAAATTGATACAACTGTGGTTGAATCTCCTTCCTGAGAGATGTCAACTATCTGTCCTCTTCTAGATTGCATTTCTCGTGTTACAGCTCCCATGTAATCTTGGGGGGTTGTAATAGTAACCTTCTGGATAGGCTCGTATATTACCGGTCTTGCATAAAGCATTGCTGCGAATAAACCTTCTCTTACTGCAGGTATAACCTGTGCTGGACCTCTGTGGATTGAATCCTCGTGAAGCTTACAGTCTACAAGTTTTATCTTAAGTTTCATAACTGGCTCTCTTGAATATGGGCCTCCGTCAAGCGCTTCATGGATGGATTGGATGACAAGTTCTATTACCTCGTTAATGTATACAATTCCTTTTGTCATGTTGAAAAATACATTTCCATTGTAAACGTCTGCAATACCTTTTACTTCATCGCTTTCCATTCCAAGTTCTCTAAGTTGAGGAGCTAGATCTTTACCTTTAATTCTGCCTTCAGGAATTATTCCTTCTTTTATTGCAGTGTAAATGTTGTCTTCCAAAGGCTCTACCTGCATGTAAAACCTGTTGTGTTTGTTTGGAGATTTACCTTCTACGGCCTCAGATTTTCCATCGATTGATTCTCTGTAGATAACGATTGGTTGAGAAAGTTTAATATCAATTCCTCTGTCGTGAGTAATCCTGTAACCAACGACTTCTAAGTGAAGTTCTCCCATACCAGAGAGTAGATATTCTCCACTGTCTTCATTGATCTTAGCTACGAGTGTTGGGTCTTCCTTTGAAACTTGTCTTAAGACCTCGACTAACTTTGCTAGGTCTTTTGTATTTTTTGGCTCTACTGCAACTGTGACTACAGGCTCTGAATAATGTTTTATAGCTTCAAATGGTGTGATTGGCTCATCACCAGTACAGATTGTTTCACCTGCTATTGCTTCTTTTAAACCTGTGACTGCAACTATGTTACCGCATGGAACTACTTCTAAGTTCTCCCTGTCTGCACCCATGAAAATTCCAACTTGCTGGACTCTTCTCTTTGTTTTTGTGGCTACTATCCATACTTCTTGGCCAGTTTTTATAGTTCCTGAGAACAATCTCCCTACAGAGATTTCCCCTGCGTGAGGATCTTGTACAATCTTTGTAACTACCATTCCAAGATTTCCTTTTGGATTGCACTCCAACATGTCCTTAGCGACGGTACTTTCAAGGTCTCCCTTCCATATCTGCGGGATTCTGTATTTCTGTGCAGTCAATGGATTTGGAAGATGTGTAACAATCATGCCAAGAAGAATTTCATGTAACGGTGATTTTTTAGAAAGTTCTTTTTGAGTATCATTCATACAATGCTCAATTATATCCTTAAATGTAATTCCGCTCTTTTTCATGTAAGGAACATTAATTGCCCAGTTATAGTAAGCTGAACCAAATGATACACTGCCTTCAGTAACACTGACCTGCCAGCTATCCTTAAACTCCGGTGGTGCTGCGTTTTTAATTAATTTGTTTACTTCATTTATAATTTTAATAAATCTATTCTGCAACTCTTCAGGTGAAAGCTGAAGTTCTCTTATTAATCTGTCAACTTTATTGATGAAAAGAGTTGGTTTAACTTTTTCTTTCAGAGCTTGTCTTACAACAGTTTCAGTCTGGGGCATCTTACCCTCTACAGCACATACAACTATAATACATCCATCAATTGCCCTCATTGCCCTAGTAACATCTCCTCCAAAGTCAACGTGTCCTGGGGTATCAATCAAGTTAACAAGATAATCTTGGCCTTTACTATTATGTACCATTGATACGTTAGCTGCATTAATTGTAATTCCTCTTGCCTGCTCCTGCTCATCGAAATCTAAGACGAGCTGCTTTCCGGCTAGATCTTCTGACATTAGACCTGCACCAGAAAGAAGATTGTCACTCAATGTAGTTTTACCGTGATCTATGTGCGCTGCTATTCCAGTATTTCTTATGTGCACTGGATCGTTCATTAACTCCTTAACTCTTTTTGCCATCTCTTCTTTTCTGCCCATAATGAATCACCGCTATCTAATTATCTAGCTGATTTTGCTATCCTCTCTACTTCTTCCTTCTTGTTAACAGAAAAGCTTGCCATTTCTCCTTTTGAAGCAAGAATAAGCTCTTCGGCCAATGTTTCGTGAAACTTCTTCTTAGTTTTAAAAGTTTTAAGACTTGCACCAAGTGCTATATTCTTAAGTGCCATATCAAGTCTTCTTTGAGATCCTGTATCTACTGAAAGATGGTATTTAATTCCACCATAAGAAAGTGTTGTTACTTCTTCCCTTGGCCCTGCATATTCTAGTGCTTTAACTAATACTTCCAAAGGATTCTGTTTTGTTCTTTTGTTAATATCTTCAAAAGCTAATTTTAATGTTTTATATGTGGCCTGTTTCTTACCTGTATAACCACCGTGTCTTCTCAAGTATCTTCCACCCGTCTTTCTTCCTGCAGAGCCGGATCTCATCATCTTATTTGCAAGTCTTTCAACAATGCTCATTTTATTTTTCCAAAATCTTCTCTTTTGATGCCTTCCTGCTGTATGAGGAATTATGATGGGGGTAAGATTAACATAACTCTTTATTCCCAAATCTTCTACGGCAATATCTGTATCCCACTTGCCAAAGACCTTAAGATTATCTGGTACAAAAAATCTCTCTTTCACATCCATGATATCTACCTTACCGGTTTCTCTTTCCTTCCTTTAACCATCTCATTTAATGAAACTCTGTTTACTTTAATTACTTTAAATCTGACTCCAGGGATATCCCCCATTGACCCACCCTGTCTGCCGCCAATTCCTTCAATTACGACTTCATCGTGTTCGTCAATGAAGTTTATAGCGCCGTCTCCAGGGCAAAATGCAGTTATCTGCCTACCGTTTTTAATAAGCTGAACTCTAATACATTTTCTAAGGGCTGAGTTGGGCTGTTTTGCCTCAATAGGTACCTTCTCAAGTACAATTCCCCTAGCCTGTGGGCTACCTTCTAAAGGGTCTGATTTGACCTTAAGGTCAAGTTCTCTGACCTTGTAAACTTTATCTTTCCATCTAAATTTTTTTCTTATTCCCTCAATTTTTCTCGCTGCGTTTCTGCCATGTGGTTTACTCATATTTACAACCTCTACATGATCATTATATCGTCAAGATTATGATGTCTCTTTAATAGGTTTTTGATTCGATCTATATTTTTCCCCTCTTTTCCTATTACAAGACCTTTATCTTTTTTATTAATATCAAGAACGGCTATCTTCTTACCATCTTTTCTCTCTGAAACATGAATACTTTTAACTTTAACAGGCCAAATAATATTCTTAATAAACTTAACAGGATCATCTGAATACTCAATTATATCTATTGGTTTATTCAGAGTTTCTTTTACTCTCTGTGCATTTGCACCATTTTTCCCAATGGCAAGGCCCATGTCGCCTTCTTTAACAACATAAACAATTTTATTTTTATTGTCCTCAAAAATACAATCCTTAACAGTTGCACCGGTCATACTTTCAAAAAGCCCAATATACTTTATCTCGTCAGTTGAAATTTTAATTCCCATAAACCTTACCTCCAGAAAGTATATTGGACTCTCCGGGAGACATAACTACCATTACTGAAACAAGAAACGGTTTACCGCAAACTGTACCCAGCTCCAGTGATGTACCACTAAACTCTAGAATGGGTATGCTTGATATCTTTGAGTAATATAAAATATCCTCTTTAATATTTTTAGGACAGTTCTGAGCATAGATAATCATCTTAGCGTTACCCGTCTTAAGAGAATTAATGGATTTATTGGTTCCAAGTATCACCTTTCCGGTGTCTACTGTTCTCTTTATTTCTCTATTTACGTCCATTGAATAACCTCCTACTTTTTCATTATAAGTTTAACATTTCCTGTACCCATGGGTATCGGTTGCCCTATTATAACGTTCTCCGTTACTCCTGATAAGGCGTCAATCTCGCCAAACTTTGCAGCCTTCATAAGATGATTGGTAGTGACTTCAAAAGAAGCTCTGGCAAGTATACTGGCCTTTTCTCCACTAATCCCATGTCTTCCTATCTGCTTAATCTCTCCTTCCATGGTCATTAAATCAGCAAGTAACATTATGTGCCTTATATCTACTTCTAGACCCTGCTCTTCAAGAACCTTTCTGATTTCATCTACTATAGATCTTCTAGCTGCTTCAATTCCAAGTACCCTCTGTATCTCGTTTATATCATTTGATATTGACCGGGATAGATCGACCCCAGGAATTTTAAAAGCTTCTCCAAGATTTGAACCTTCTGTGTATATCACGTATTCATTTGATTCTTTTTTGATTAGGGCCCTTTTAACATTCTTAATCCCTTTAAGCTGGTGGCCTTTCACTCTATTAAAAAATTTTCTAAGCTCCATAAGAGAAACGTCACCGGCCTTTAAAGTTAAAAAGTTTTCTTCGTCTTCGACGCTCTCAACTTTTTTCAATTTATAAAGTTTTTCTTTAATATCCTCAAGAGTAAGTCCTTGTTTTTCCATCTTGTAATTATCAAGCTCAACTACAATTGACATGTTAATGACATCAATCTTCATGCTTTTTGAAATGCTCTCAATTGTAGTGCCTTCAATTTCTTTAACTATGCTCTCAGCTTTTTCTCTACTCTCTCGTATTTCTTCATCAAGGTAAATTCTCATGACGGGTGTGTTTGGATCTTTTCTTGCATCGACAATTTCAATGATCCTAGGAAGGCCTAGTGTAACGTTAATATCAGCTACTCCCGCATAGTGGAATGTATTTAGGGTCATCTGTGTTCCTGGTTCCCCAAGACTTTGTGCTGCTACAGTTCCAACTGCTTCACCAGGATCAACGAGGGATCTTTCATAAGTTTTAATGCATTCTTCAATTATAGAAGTTACTTCGTCTTCGGATAAATTATATTTCTCATTGGCCATGTAAAGTTTTTCTTTAAGTTGGCCTAAAATATACCCGGTTATTTTTTCATTATATTTTTCAAGTTGATCATCAATATACGATAAATCTGACATTACATCACCCTCATGATTTCCTTGTAGACACTGTTTTATGGATTATCCAATCGATGTCAACAGCTTCCCCATATGAGCTTCTCGATGGGTCTACTCCATCCTCGCCATATTCAAATTGGATTATATTATTACTGTTATCTCTAACGCTTCTATCTTTTTCTACTTTTAAGTCTTGAAGAGCGTTAATTAATCTTCTCTGCATATAACCTGACTGTGCTGTTCTAACTGCTGTATCTACAAGCCCTTCTCTTCCCCCCATTGAGTGGAAGAAGAACTCTGTTGGCGAAAGACCTTTTCTGTAACTTGAACTGACAAATCCTCTTGCCTTGGCTGAACGGTCTCCACGCTTAAAGTGAGGTAAACTTCTTTCCTGATATCCTCTGTGAAGTCTTTTTCCCCTTACAGTCATCTGCCCTAAGCATGCCGCCATCTGAGTTAAGTCTAGCATGTTTCCTTTTGCACCTGTCTTTGCCATAATAACGGCATGTCTTTTCATTCCGAGGTACTGCTCCGCTGCTGCCCCTGCATTGTCTCTTGCCTTTGCAAGCTCAGCCATAATCCTGTTTTCGAGAGTATCCTCAATCGTCTGGCCTGGCTGTTTTTCAAGTTCTCCCCTGTTATAAGCATCAATATTTTCCATAACTTTATTGTGGGCATTTTCTAGTATCTCATCAATTCTCTCTAATCCTTCTTCAGGTATGTCAACATCATCTATCCCTGTTGTGAGGCCTACTTTCATTATAACCGAAATAATAAGTTTTGTAACAGAGTCTAAGAACTCTCTTCCTTCATCAGAACCGTAATCCTTGACAATCTTGTCTAGTAATTTACAACTTGATCTTGCCTTGAATGCTGCACCATCTATGACTCCATGCAAGAGTTTTCCCTCTTTAATAACAACGTAATTATCATATTTGCAGTTAGCAAACTCACATTTTTCGCATTTTCTACATGTCTTTGATCTGAATTCAACACTCAAATCCTTTGGAAGTAAGACTTCAAAAAGCTCTTTTCCAGTCCAAGATTTTGATCTATCATTAAATGCTTCGACGGGCACTTTGTTCTTTAGTATACCTGACTCATAAAAGCTCTCTTCTGCCTCTTCAGCGGAAAACTCTGACCCATCTCTTGTCATTAGATATGCTCCAGAAATATAATCTTGCATACCTCCAATTACAGGCTCTCCGAATCGTGGTGAGATAATGTTTTCCTGAACCTTCATAATTATTCCGGCTTCACTTCTTGCCTCTTCTGTCTGAGGAAGATGTAAATTCATTTCGTCTCCGTCAAAATCAGCATTATATGGTGGGCATACGCAGAGATTAAGTCTAAAAGTTTTATATGGCATTACCCTTACTTCATGGGCCATTATAGATAGTCTGTGGAGTGATGGTTGTCTATTAAATAATACAATATCTCCATCTTTTAACTGTCTCTCAACTGTAAATCCAACATCAAGTTCTTCAGCAACGTCGTCTTTTGTAGTATCGGTAATTTTCTTTCTTCTTCCGTCGTTTCTTATAACGTAATTTGCACCTGGATGCGTATTTGGCCCGTTTCTGACAATCTTCTTCATTTCCTCCAAATTGTACGTGGTCACTCTTTCAGGAACTGTTAATTCAGATGCCACAAAGTCAGGTACTCCGACTTCATTTATACTGATATATGGATCTGGGGAAACTACTGTTCTTGCAGAAAAGTCAACTCTTTTTCCGGAAAGATTTGATCGGAACCTGCCTTCTTTTCCAGAGAGTCTCTGTGAAATAGTTTTTAGGATTCTACCTGACCTATGTCTTGCAGGTGGAACTCCTGAAGTACTATTATTAAAGTAAGTTGTTACGTGGTACTGTAGAAGCTCCCATAAGTCCTCGACTATAAGTTGTGGAGCTCCTGCGTCTATATTTTCCCTTAATCTCTGATTGATTCTTATAATATCTACTAATTTGTGAGTTAAATCGTCTTCACTTCTTACACTTGACTCTAGAGTTATAGAAGGCCTGACTGTAACTGGCGGAACTGGCAATACCGTTAATACCATCCATTCAGGCTTTGAAACATCTTTGTTTACTCCAATTAATTCATAATCTTCAAGAGGTATTTTCTCCAAACGTTCTCTGACGTCTATCGGGGTTAGCTTGTTTCTTTCCTCCCCCCACTCTTCATAGAAAGTATAAGGTTTTTCAAACTTAATTGTTCTCTTATCGCTGCCACACCATGGACAAACACTTTTTGCGGCCTTGTCCATTGCCTCTTTTACAATTACTTCTCTATTTTTCAATCTGTCACTTGCTTTCATGAGTTGATCATGGAAGTGCTCTCTTTGTGATGTATCAAGTTTTAATTTACCACAGTCCCTGCACACTGACTTCAAAATCTTGTGTACATCTTTAGCGTGACCTACATGAATTACAGGTCTTGCAAGCTCTATATGCCCAAAGTGTCCTGGACAATCACCGAACTTCTGACCGCAGGTTTTGCATTTTAATCCAGGATCAATTACGCCAAGTCTCTGATCCATTAGCCCTTTTTCGATAGGATAACCATCATCATCATAAGTATCTGCTGTAATTACTCTTAGTACTGACATCTTTCTGACATCTTCAGGAGACAATATCCCAAATTGAATTGTGTCTATTACTTTTGGTACTTTAAACATGATAATCACGCCCTATCCCTAAGTTTTAATTTTGGATCCAAACACATAGATTTTAACTCTTCGAGCAAAAGCTTGAAGGCATAAGACATTTCGACTGGATAAATATCAGTCTCTTCTTCACAAATTGGACAGTACTCTCTATTCCTAAGCTTATCATAAACAGCCAATGAACCACATTTTCCACAGATTAATATGTCCGCTTTATCTGAAGCATCAAGCAATCTTTCTTTCAATAATAAGCTTGTTCCGTGCCCAACCAAACAATCTCGTTCCATCTCACCAAATCTAAGACCTCCTTCTCTGGCCTTACCTTCAGTTGGTTGTCTTGTGAGCATTTGCCTTGGACCACGGGACCTTGCGTGAATTTTATCTGCAACCATATGGTGTAACTTCTGGTAGTAACAAACTCCAACAAATATGTCAGCTTCAATTACTTCTCCCGTAATCCCATTGTATAGTCTTTCTCTTCCAGTATTTTTAAATCCGAAATTCTGGAGTATTTGTCTTATATCTACTTCTTTTTCTCCGGCAAATAGTGTAGCATCTACAGTCTTTGCTTTAAGTGATCCTGCTTTACCTCCAATCATCTCCAATATCTGGCCGACTGTTTTTCTTGAAGGTATCGCATGTGGGTTAATGATAAGATCAGGCGTTATTCCGTGTTCTGTAAATGGCATGTCTTTCTGTGGACATAAAAATCCTAAAACTCCTTTCTGACCGTGTCTTGATGCAAATTTGTCTCCAAGTTCAGGTATCCTTTCATCTCTGGCTTTTATTTTAACTAGTTTGTTCCCATCTTCAGTTTCACTCAATAATACTAAATCGATAATTCCTTTTTCGGAAGGTCTAACGCCAATTGAGGTCTCTCTTCTACCTTCAATTGCAGTCCCAAACTCATCAAGTTCTTCTAAGAATCTTGGAGGGCTTGTTCTTCCGATCAAGACGTCTCCTCCCTTTACTTTAGATTCAGGTCTTATAAATCCATCAATATCAAGATTTTCATAGGCGTCAGGGCCCCTGTATCCGCTTACAGACTCTTCGGGCATCTCAAACTTATCCTGTTGACCACCCGGGTATCTCCTCTCGTCTGAGTCATATGTTCTAAAGAAAGTAGTTCTTCCAAGACCTCTGTCTACTGAACTTTTGTTAATTATAAGTGCATCTTCTATATTATACCCCAAGTAAGAAAGTACAGCAACGACAAAGTTCTGGCCCGCAGGTCTATTATTAAACCCAACAGCATCCATGACTTTAGTTTTCACTATGGGCATCTGAGGATAGTACATCAAATGACCTCTAGTTTCAACTTTTAGTTTGAAATTAGATTGTGAAAATCCAAGACTCTGTTTTCCCATCCCTGCCCCATAAGAGTTTCTTGGTGCAGCGTTATGTTCCGCAAACGGAACAATTGATGCACATACCCCAAGGATGGATGGAGAATAAATTTCAAGATGAGTGTATTCAGGCGTCAAATCTTCTTCTGAAAGTGCAATAAGAGTGTTTTCTTCCTCTTCGGCGTCTAAGTACTCAATAATTCCCTCGGCTATAAGATCTGACCAGCTTTTAGCCCTTCTTTCAATCGCTTTTATATGATCTTCAGTCAAAAGAGGCTTGCCGTCTTCCACTATTATAAGTGGTCTTCTAACTCTTCCTGGATCACAGTTTATGTGAATCTCATTTGTAATCTGGTAATAAACAATGTTTGCTTCGTTGTCAATCTTTGACTTTCTTCTGTCTGTTCTTACAGTTTCGGTGAATGTTTTTCCGTCTCTAACAAATCCAATTAAATTACCATTTAAGTAAATGTAAGTCATTGCTTTAAGACCCGCTACATCTGTAATCTGCTCTAACCCTAAAGAGAATAAATAGTTCTGGATATCAAGTTCGTTTGACCCAATTGAAATGTAAGACATCAATGCCATGTTTTTTACAAGTCCACAGTTTGGACCTTCGGGTGTTTCACTTGGACATATTCTTCCCCAGTGAGTTGGATGAAGATCTCTAGCTTCAAAGTGAGGCTGTGTTCTTGAAAGTGGGGAAAGAACTCTCCTAAGGTGGGAGAATCTTGAGATGAAGTTTGTATCGTCCATAAGCTGACTGATACCCATTCTGCCACCAGGCCAAGTTCCAGTAGCCATAGCGTATCGGATTCTTTCTGTCAAAACGTCAGCCCTAACTGATTTCTTTACAAAGTCTCCTTCGTTACCTTCTTCAAATCTGCCCCGTGCATATGTCCTTTCAAGCTGATATTTGATATCTCTTGTAAGTTGAACAAATGATAATCTGAATAAATTTTCTAGTAGATCTCCTGCTAATTTTAATCTCTTATTTGCATAATGGTCTTTGTCATCTGCCTCTCTCTTGCCAAGTGAAAGTTCAATGACCCTATTTGCCATTATACCTAGATAATAGGCCTTTCTTAATCTGTCGGCCTCTTCTGTACCAATGTGTGGCAGGAGATACTTGTCAAGAGCCATCTCTGCCCTCTTTAAACGATACTCTTTCTGCTGGCCCATGGCTAATCTCTTACCAAGGTAATCTAAAGCAAGTTCTTTGTCAGTTATGTCCATTGACTCTTCCAAGTTATCTAAAAGCTCCTTCTGGATATCCTTCTCAGAGGATACTGCATTGACTATATCAATGTCTTTCTCAAGACCTAATGATTTCATTAAAGTTACAAAGGGCATCTTTCCTGGGAGGGACGGAAATGAAACTCTAAGAAGTCCATCTTTTTTTCTCTCGACAGTTACCAACGCCCTAAATCCACTTCTAGTTGAAAATACTTTTGCTATAGCAACTGACAATCTCTCATCAATTTCAACTAATATTCTGTTTGGTGCCAAATCTTCAATAGCAACTACTACTCTTTCTGCACCATTGATTATGAAATAACCACCTGGATCTCTAGCATCTTCTCCTTTCAAAATCAGGTCATCTCTTCCTAACCCATGAAGACTACATGCCTGTGATTTTAACATTATAGGAAGCTTACCAATCTCTACTTCAACTGGCTCTCTTTCCTTTTCATCTATAACAGGTATAAACTCCAAATAAAGAGGAACAACATAGGAAAGACTCCTAAGCCTCGCTTCTTGGGGGTAAAAATCTCTCTTGGAACCATCTGCTTCTTTATATACAGGTTCTCCGGCCCGTATCTTACCAAATTTAACGTGAAATCCTTCAATGTCAGTTTCAATCTTAGCCTGTTCATTAATTACTTCCTGAAGTCTTCTTCCAACAAAATCATTAAAAGAATCAAGATGCTGTCTTACGAAACCTTTTTCATTAAAAAATGACTCAATAACTGTCCATCTATCCAACTAATATCACCTCTATTCCTCCCCAGAATCCTCTTCAATTATTTCATCAACTAAATCTTCTTCTAATCCTTGTTTTATATCTTCGCCAATCACATATCTATAGAAAACACTCCTTCCGGCAGGAGAATCGGATCTCACAATTTTTATTAAATCTCCAGATTTAGCTCCAATAATTTTTACAACGGGATCAGTTTCTAATATCAAGGGAAGTTTATCATGTGTTACGCCAAATCTCTGAAGAAGTTCGATAGATTCTTCTTCGTTAAGAATAGTATGTTCAGGGACAAATTCATTATCCAATATATTAATCTTTTTTTTCGTCATTATTACCTCTCCTTGGATGTGACGGGCTCGAGGGGATTTGAACCCCCGACTCCCGGCTTAAAAGGCCGGTGCTCTAGCCAGACTGAGCTACGAGCCCGTATAAAAGGAGTTTTTTTTACAAAAAGCCTCTTCAGGGTGCAGATTTCAGCTTTTGGAATTGAAAATGGAGTGCTATTTAAGCTTTTCGGTGATTTCCTGAAGACGCATACAAGAATTTTATCACCTTATTTTCATATTAATGGCCTAATGCCTTTTTGCTAATTTATGATTATTATGGCGCCCGAGTCGGGATTTGAACCCGAGTCACAGGAGTGACAGTCCTGGATGATGGGCCGGGCTACACCACTCGGGCATAATAATGCAAATCCATCAATATGAAATGCATATTTAAGTCTTTCCATCTTCGTATCACAATGTGTAATCTGCTAAAAATTTCGCCTAGCTTTAAATCGCTCTTTTGCCTTAAATGGCATGAAGCTTAAGGATGCAGATCTTGAGGCGATTGTACTTAGGGTAACAAAGTACAAACTTCCCACAAGAATCGTTGCCTCTCAG
>JAHKLW010000023.1 GCA_020854815.1 Methanofastidiosum sp.
ATCAAATACTGAGGGCATATTGGCTAAAAATTCAGACTTCCATCGGCTTATTAACTGCTGGCTTACTTCGTATTTATTAGAGATTTCGACCAGGGTGTTTTCCTCGCGGAGAACCTCCAATACTATTTTCGCTTTTTCTTCAGGGCTGTACTTTTTTCGTTTATTCATACCTCCATTTTATCTTAGTTTTTAAATTTTGTGTCCAACCCTATGGGTACATTTTAGATGGCCGCAGCTTTTTTTAATATGGTTACTGATTCCTCTAAATCTTTATTCCTGCGCTTTTATGCTCTTAATTCAGCTTCCAGCCATAATCTTTGCCTTGTCGCTACAGATCGATCACTTTCTTTTGCCAATCTTACAGCATCTTTCCTAAATTCAGCATCATAGATTTTCCAGTGTTACCCATAATTTCATCCTCCCCACAGTTGTTATTTTACCTAACTACCGTGTGTCTGACAAATCGGGTATATCCCACCTTTTCGCCCAGCAACTTTTTAAGTTTTTCGTTTTCAGATTTAAGTACTTTTGAACTTTGATTATGTCCATTGCCATAAGGAGAACCAGCAGCTAATTTATTTTGTTTTTCATGTTCCCCAACCCAACGGCTGACCATATTTACGGATAAATCGTGCTTACGGGCAACTATAGCAGCGTTGTCCACTTCAAGAGATTCTTTAACAACCTGGTCTTTAAATTCTTTGTGTGTACCTTTTACGTTTCATTTTGCCCCCTCCTGTTTTTAAAGGTACCAGATTAAGTTTCTTTGTCCAATTCGGTTAGGGGGCTAAATAGATATCACCAAATTGCTTATAAAACAAATCGTCCAATCCTATTCTTTACATCTATTAAGTCTTCGCTTTTATCTTCTCCAAGCAGTTCCTTTAGTGATTGATACATTGCATACGCATCATCAAATTTTTCGTTTTTATCTCTATACTCCATGTTTAGTATCTTTTCTATTAAATCATATTTACTTTTACTATATCCATCTTCTCTAAAAACAGCCCATCCAAAATCAAACAAAAGTAATCTGTTATCGTCTGTAAGCATTAGATTTTCAGGTCTAATATCTCTATGCACAATCCCATTTTCATGAAGCGTATCTAGTATCTGGCATGACTCATTCAGCACTAATTTCAACTCTTCATTTTTAAGTGTTCTGCTACTCCTTTTTGTTTCTATGAATTCGGTTGCTATATACGGAATTCCTTTGAGTGAAAAAGACACAATCTTGGGGATCCACCAATTAATACTGGGGTACTTTCTAAGTTTTGCTTCTGTTGCTATAGTGTTGTATTCACCGATGCAGACCTTGATGAATACTTTTTTTCCTTCTTTTAGACCAGTAAAATAGTTAAATCCACTGTGCCAAAAGATGAACTTGAATGGGATAACTTTATCAATTCCATCATCTCTTAATTCTGCTTTTAATCTTCCGTAATGTGTTAAGAGCCAGATAGTATCCGCGATTAAGAAGCGAATGAATCTTTTTAGAGTATTTATTTTCTTTTTTTTCATCGTATTTTCTCCAATACTTAACTTTCTTCAATGTACAGTATATTCTTCTTCCAAATGGTACTTTTATATATTTAAAGTACACAGGGTTTATATACACGCTTTTATCTATAGGCATAGTATAATAATAGCCTTTTTTATTCATGTAATTGTGGAGTATTGTTCTTAATTTATTTTCTGACGTTTCAGAAAACATAAGCATCATGTCGTTCAAATATCCATTGCTAATGAATGGTTTATGAACTAGTGCATGGTATAATAATGAATACATTTTATCTTCATCATTTGGTATATAGAAATAACTGTTCTCGGCTAATCTTCTATTTTCAATTATATGATGTTCCCATTCAGAACAATAGTAGCCATCATCACAGTATCTAATATCAATAAGTTCAGTGTTGCCATCTACAATAGTCGAAATCAACACTCGATCTTTTCCTAAATACTCTTTAGAGCCCCCAATCAGAGTGTTGGCAATTTGTCTGTCGAGTACTAAAATGTCAGTATCACCATGTTCGCTTTTCTTCTTACTAAGCAATGTTTCATAATTCCTTAGCACTACATATTTCGTACCCTTGCCAAGAATATCGAATAGTTCTTCCCACGATACCCAACCACACACACCACTAATATTTCTCCGAATAGTCTCGATTGGAACAGCTTGTACATTACTGTTTTCTTTGTTTACATATTCATTTATACATTTGCCAAATAGGCTGATGCTATTGGTATTAGCTTCCTGTTGTGTATCGCTTGCATGAATAATATGCCCGCCGCCGGTTATTTTTCGAAGTGTAGACTTGAGATCAAATAGGTTAGTATTCACAATACGTTCACCAGATGTAGTATTTCTTGCTTCGTATTTTGGTGCATCATCTCTCACTATGAACAATATAAAATAACCGGATCCACAATGTTCCACTTTATATTGTATGTTTTCTAACTTTTCTCCATAGAAGGCAGCAAAATTTTTGCTTGCATTTTTTTCGTCCCATAGATACTCTATTTTTTTAAGAATAATCAGTTTTTTACTAATCGTTTTTTCAATTTCACAAACTTTTTCAAGAGCATTGTGCCAAACAATAATTATATGTAGTTCAACATTCATTTCTCATACACCTCACATAGAAATCGGATATTTTTAATCCCACAGTACCTTTTGCAAAGATAAACGTATATACATTTTTATAAAACAGAACAAATACACTGCTAATCGCTGATCCATAGACTCCAAACAATTTTACTAATATAATATTCAATACTATTGTTAATGCAGCTGTTGTTACTACAATTTGCCTATACTTCTTTGTGTAACCGGTCATGATTAAGAAGTAAGAGCATGGGCCTGTTGCGATCGTTATTACTTGTCCAATCGCAAGAACCATCGCGAGATTTACACTACCATCATACTCGATACCAAATATCGTAGGAATGAACATTGAAAATACAATAGCCGCAACATAATACACAAGACTTATAGGCATCATAACTCTTGTATATTTAACTAATATATTTCTTAATCCTTGCTTGTTGTTTGTAAAGGATAGTTCTGCGATTTTATACCCTATCACAACATTCACTGTTGTAAGAATTATGCTGCCAAATGAAACCACTTTATTGGCAATGCTATAAATGGCTACATCAGTTGATGAAAGCATATTTCCTATTACGAGAGTATCAAAAACATTCAAAACTACATTTGACACACCAACAGCTGTAAGTTGCCAATTTTCATTCAAATAGTCACGACATAAATCTTTGTATTCCTCAGTTTTTTTTATGGTTTTTGACAATGAAAATATTCTTAGTCCAACCTTCTTGATTTGACTTAAGTTAATAATTATTATTAAAATAAATGCTATAACATTTGAAATGCCAAACAAGACTAACATTTCATTAATTGCTATATTTGAATTCAATGCAAGAAAACAAATGAAGACAGCATTAACTAAAATATTAATTGCAAGAATACTTTGATTAGGTTTTTTTAATGCTTTAAGAAGTTCAGCTAATGTCATAATTGCAGTATAAGGAAGGATTCCTATGGCCGAAATTATAATAGCCATTACATATTCTGCACTGCCACCCAGATATTTAGATAGCCACGGAGAAGCTATTGCTATTGTTAGACTAACAAGTAATAAATTGGCTAATAAAATATAAACTGTCAAAGAAAGCAAAGTGTTCCCAGTATCAGATTCTTCAGACTTGTTTACACCATAGAGTGGTGTTAATCGATGAACAATAACATAACTAAGTCCCATAAATGCAATAGATGCCACTAATGTCATAAAATTATAGAATATAAAATATTCTCCAGTTAACTCAGGTCCATATTTACGAGCTAGTACTATATTTAGTACAAAACTTAGTAGAACTCCACTCCCTCTAAAAAATAGTGCAAGAATAAAATCTATTTGCAAATATTTTTTTATGTTGTATTTCATAAGCAATCCTCAATTAAAACCTAATTTCTTTTATAGCGAATACCTGTCAGTAAATAAAGGACAATGCAATGAAGTATAACATTGTAAGCAGAAAATAAAATTGGGTTACCAATTGCAACAAAAAAGTAACCACAAGACCCAATTGCCAACATGTTTCTTAAGCCATTCTCATTAGTTTTTCCAAGATAACGCATAGGAATAATTAGCGTTTTTGCAAATACATATAGTATACCAGCTGACAATATCCCATATTTGTCTATGATATTTAAATATGACACCTCTATCCCATATCCCGAATATGTTTTCCCCAATATTGAATACTCATAAACAGCACCTATTCCATTCCCCAGTATTTTAAATCGATCAAATACTATGTTTATCTGATAATATCTTTTTTCATTTCCTGCATCATTCAACGAAAAAATATTTGCTATTGACTGACTAGAAGTAAAATCAAGAATAATTATTGTTGCTATTGCTGCTATAAAACACAAAGTTCCGAGGAGTTTAGCCGTTTTACTGTAGCCAGCATTAAAAAATAGAGCATAGTATATGCTTATCCCCAGGACAATAACATATCCCAATTTATACCCCCCCATATTGTTTGTTGCTAACAAAACCCATGAGGCTAACAAAAAAAGTATACTTAATGTTAGTTTTTTCCATATGCTATTATTTAGCACGAAAATTCCCCATATACTTGTTGTTAGAAGGATAAATGCAAGTGGTTCAACCGAGGTTATTACACTTTTTGTATGAACATTATATGTAACATTACTAAACGGCCAAAAGGCATTGTTCGCAATAGTAAGTAGATAAGCACATGCTGTAAACAACGTTGCAAGAACTGATGCTTTAATAATGCTTGAAATAATTGCATCCTTATCAATTTTTTTATATAAAAAAACATAATATAGTAAATAACATAATGTACCAGCAAAATTTTGAACTATATTCTCTATTTGATTTCCTCTGAGAAGTCCAACTATAATACCGAACCACCATGTACACAACAAAACAGCCGGATAATACTTTATTATCCATTCTTTACTGTTCTGCCTATCTGCGTTTTGAACATATTTTAATGATTTATAAGAATTCGTATAAAAAAGGGCCATAAAGAACAATAATATGAATGCATAATAATAAAAATATTGATTATTAGTCAATGGAATTGCTAATATTAAAAATAAAATAAAATAAAATATAAGATTTTTTTTTATCGTCATTCTCATTTATAAAACCCTTTATTTCTTAATAGCCTTGAAATAATGCATATAAATAGTATTAACCTATTTAATACAATCACAAATAGTCTATTTCTATTCTTTGGAGTAGCATTTCCTCCATGCATTCGATGATAAATGCAAACATCATCAACGAGTACCACTTTCCCCTTTATTCCAACCATAATTGCAGCAAAAATATCATGTGGAAAATCATTGGTAATATCTGGGAATGGTAAAATGTAGCTCATTGCTTCTCTTCGAAAGCACATACAACATCCTAAAAACCGTCCCTTTATAAAATTCTTGAATGGAGATTTTGAAGAATTAGTAAATACAAATAATGTTTCTTCATATAGTTCAAGATTCTCATTGGCAAATCTTCCATCATGTATAACTAAATCAGCTGAAGTTCGTTCCATTTCTTCAACAACTCTGTTTATTTTATCATTTAACCAGATATCATCTTGATCAGAAAGAAAAATGTATTTACCTCTTGTGTGACTCACTGCGTTAGTAAAGTTTCCACTTACTCCGGGTTTGTATATATTTAGCACTGTTTTAATTCTACAGTCCTTTTCTTCATAACTTTTAATAATATCTAAAGTATGGTCCGTTGATTTGTCATAGGAAATGATCAATTCATCACTAGGTCCAAGCAAGCTAATAATTGAGTTAATTTGTTCTCTGATGTATTTTTCTCCGTTATATACTGCCATTGCTACAGATGCTCTTACTTCGTTCATTTTATATCTCCATCCATTTTCAATTAATATACATAGTAATGTTTTATTTCTTGTTCTTGTTCCTTACTAATCCCTTAACTTTAAGCAAAGTAAAATAAGCTTTTTTTGCCATATTTCTTAATGGCAACAAGATGGGGTACTTTGTAAATATTAATTTTGCATATACTTCTTCATGTGGACCAAATTTTCTTTTATAATCTCTAACCCCAACCATATCAAAAGTCGAGCATCCTCGATCTCTCCAATACTTAATAGCCGTCCAAATCATGTACTCATTTGGTCTATAGTGTTGTCCCGAGCGGTAACTCGCTCCTCCCCAAAAATAGAATTTATTATTATAGCCAAAAAAAATTGAAGTTGCAATACTATTTCCTTCTTGATCCCTAACTCGTATACATAAAACATTGTCAGTATCTTTCAAGTGTTTGAGGATACACTTTACTTTTTTGCAAGAATAGTTTGGCACCAAACCTTGCTTTGCAAAAACATCTTCCAATTGACAATAATATTCTTCTGCAAAAATATCATTAGGTTCAGCAATTTCAATTGTTGCTCCTCGTCTTTCAAACTGACGTATAAAATTTCTACAGTCACTTTTAAATACATTAAACAATTCTTCATCTGTTCTATCTATTTCAAGTTCAAGAGTGTGTACGGGTATGTACACAAACCCATATTTTTCAGCTTCTTCAATGCTTATGGTTCTATCAGTGACTTCAATATAGGAGCATTTAAATTCTCTATATAGGAATTCACACAGTGTTGGAAGTATATCCATTCGATTTGCATCATGGACGAAATCAAACCCCATGTAGCATGTACTCCATCCCTCAAAAGGACTACCAATAATTCCTATCCCGAATTTTTTTATTTTAAGACAAGTAAAATATCCTATAAGTTCTCTTTCTTTTTCTATCTTTATGATAATAGGTATCGCATCTGAATCCTCAGATATATATTCTATCCATTCTTTGGTTGTGAAAATACTCTTGATCTTAGGTGAGTTAAAAGAGTCGATATCTATATCATCTATTGAAATAATGC
>JAHKLW010000024.1 GCA_020854815.1 Methanofastidiosum sp.
CATTCTACTTCTTTGACTTCATACTCTTTTCCAGTAGCCCACTTCATCATGCTTCGCCAAAATCCAACAGGCGGCCAGCATAAACATTGAGTCGACTTATGATTCCCACAATAGAAGCAGTTCTGTATTTCTATATTAAAGGCATCATCAGTTTCAGTCATAATATGTGGCACTCCATAAAGGTTTTCGCTTTCCTTTAATATTTTTTTTAAGATGAATCTGGTCTTTCCTTCATCATTCATAAACTTAGTTGCAAATCCGGTCAATCCAAAAAGAGTTGGTTTTGACTCAACTGCATAATCAAATGTTAGCTTTCCCCATCTCATCAATAGCGGCCTTGCAGCCTTTTCCCCAAATAGGTCGATGACAGCGCCCATTGCACTTTTGAATTTCCCCATATCTAAAGTTGGCGTGTCATCATCCGGAGGAGGATTTTGAATATATTCAGTTAACTTCACTTGGGTAAGTAGCATCTTTAGCCCCTTTTCCCAAGTTGATCTTCAACGCTTTTGAAAATAATATTCAAAAGAGAGCCTGGTATCTTATAGTCACTCATAATAGTCATTTAATTACTTAAATTGTAAATTTATAAAATTTCCGTGAAAGTTAGAAAAGTATCTAAAAACTTCTAATTTTGGCGGAAAATATGCGATTAGATAAAAAATTAATAATTATAAAAGAAAAGAAAAAATTATTTTTTACATTCCGCAGGATCTTATTCTCTGCTGCCTTGATGCTCTGTTTGGGCATGTGCCTTCACAGTTGGACTGATCACAGTCACCATCGCAGTTTCCATCACACGTGCCGTTCCCAAAACAGTTTCCTTCATTTGGGCATGTAGCTGTGGTGTCTGTCTGTCCTCTGTATGAAAGAACAGCACTGATGCTTACCATCGCAATCAAAAATATGACTGCAATGCCTATTATGTAATTTTTCTTCATAATATCGCCTTATTATCAAAGGTGCCTGGGTCATATATAAGGGATTTCCGAGATTATTCCCAAATTCATACCAATTATATCTATCTGGCCAACATTTTTCCAATATTGTAAGCCCTCTCGAGGATAATCTTTTTCTCTAATATCGCACCTTTTTCCCCAACACCTGGGGCCAGTAACACATCAGTTAGATTCATCTCTAAATATCCAAAACTTTTCTCAAAGATCTCAACTGTAGCAAGAGAAGCCTTCTCATCGTCCTCTTCAAAAGGTATTGTAACAACTGCTGACTTCCCTCTAATCTTTTCTCTATTTTCTGGACAGTTGAAATAAACAAATCTATCAATAAATGCCTTCATTATCGCAGTTGGACCATACCAGTAGACCGGAGTCCCAAAAACAAGGATATCAGAATCAATTATTTTTTGATAGAAGCCGTTCATGTCATCCTTTTTAGCACACTCTAATCCTTTCCAGCATGCGTGGCAGCCATCACACTCTTTGATTATAAAATCATTTAAGAAGAGGGAACCTGTTTCTGCACCTTGATTTTCTGCCCCCTCTAAAACTCTATTGACTAGGATATGCGTATTACCGTTCCTTCTGGGGCTCCCTATAATGCCAAGTACCTTTGTCATAAAAAAGAGTTACTATTTGGCTTCTTTATTCTTTCCGTATGAAAACATCTTATCGTATTTATCAACGCCATATTTTTTGACAAGCTTGTTTGTAATCTTTCTAACACCTTTAGAATACTCCTTGTCGCAGTAGTCTGTTTGGTAGAGCGCTTCATATTTGGGGATAAGCGATTGGTCATATTCTTCCAAAAATTTAGTCATACGTTGCCTCGTCTCCCCCTTGAAATTTAGGACATCGACTATAACATAGTCAACATTTAGTTCTGAGAAGGTCTTTATCATCTCTTCTAGAGTTTTTTCATCATCTGAGATATATGGGAGGACTGGGATGGCTGTAACGCCTACTGTGATACCTGCCTCCTTTAATTTCTTAATCGCTTCCAATCTCTTTTCAACTGAAGGAACTCTAGGCTCTATTTTGTCACTAAGCGACTGGTCAAGAGTTGTTATTGTCATGCAGACATTTAGAAATCCCGTCTTAGATATCTCTTTTAGAATATCAATGTCCTTTAGTACTAGGTCGGACTTAGTCGTGATAAGAAGTGCATTGTGGTGCTTCAAAAATACCTCTAACACTTTCCTAGTATTCCCAAACTCTTTTTCTGCCGGCTGGTAAGGGTCTGTAACAGTAGAAACATTAACAGTTAGATTTTTGTTCCACTTTTCTTTTGAGAACTCTTTGTCTAAAGCGCTAGCCGCATTGTCCTTGACTATAATCTTTCGGGCAAACTCTCCCTCTTCCATCCCAAGGTATTCATGCGTGTATCTAGCATTGCAATAGACGCAGTCATGCTGACACCCTCTATAGATATTAGATCCCCACCTAAAGGGGAGAAACCAGACATTAAGCTTGTGAAGCATCTTTTCAACTTCAACATGTTCATAGAATATCTTTGTCATATAATCAGTCATCCATATCCTTTAGTGGGGCCATAAAGCCACCGGTAGTTCTTTTATCAAGTGGCGTCATATCATCGCATATTTTTATCTTAACTTCTTTTTCATAAATAAAGTTCCCAATTTCTTTTGCCTTCTTCTCAATCTCTTTTGAAATATTTTGATCCTCAAACATAAATATTTTTATTATTGGGTCTGGATTCTCCTCAAAATCCCAAACGCCGATTATTTTCCCGTTGTTTATAATAGTTGTCGTTCCACTCCCAGCGCGGTCAAAAATATAATTAAAATATTCTTTATCAAGATACCTATCCCGCTCCTTGTAACCCATTATGCATGGATCAAGCGCAGGCAAAAGATTGATTTGTGGATTATTATTTTCTTTTATATTTTTTAATTGGTTCAGACCATTCTTAAAGATTATATGTTCTCCAAGCCCCGAAATATTCACATACTCTACGCCACTTAATATATCAAGTATTTTCTTTATCTCAGTCTTCGGAAAACCTGTCCATCACGAAATATCTGTTATAGTTACAGGATCAAATGAGGACAGGTACTGTGATACTATTATCTTTCTTGCCGCATCTTGGCTATACTCGCTAAGATTGATATCCGGGAGATACCTATCCGTTCTGTAATATGTATGGGCATTGCTCTTCCACCCTCCCTTGGATAGGCCCCTTACTAAAATACCAAGGTCGCACATTAGATTAATTACAGGGGATAAGTTAGTTTCAGTATTGAGATCTTTTTTAATTTCACTTGTATTAAGGCCATTATTTCCTAAAAGTTCAAGAATTGATTTTGAAATCTTTTCATACTCGCTTTCAGTTATACCCATATATTTGTAATACTTCTCTGAAGCAATCTGTACCCCTTCTTTAGTAGCAGAAAAGGCAGCAGAAACATATTCCCTTGGTAGGATATGGACAGTTTTCCTAACAAATCTTATCTTAACTAGTCTTTTTTCTATTATTTCTCTGTCAAGTGACGATTTGTCAAAATTATTAAGAGAATTTTGATAAACTTCGGTTCTGCTCCCGCTATTGGTTAAATTTATATACTAATAGTGGGTTTTAGTTGTCATGACAACATTATTAGATATTGCCATTAAGGAAAGGTATGAAAAACTTCTAAGAGTAGGCG
>JAHKLW010000025.1 GCA_020854815.1 Methanofastidiosum sp.
AGACAAAATAATGCTTCTAAGCGCTTTTACAATCTCTTTTTTATCCTCTGGTAAGCTGTTAATATATTCACTTATTTCATTAGAAGCTTCCACCATAGTATCATTATGTTAATTCTTTTAAGACTTTAAAAATATCCCTCTAGAACGCATTTTATACTTTGAGTAAGCTACCCCTATGCCATAAAAAAACCGTTTTTGCAAAATACTAAGATTTTTAAGTTTCTGAGGTATTGTGAAATAGGGGTAAAATAGGGCCTAAATAGTCTATTTATCCTGCTTTTTCCTAGTATTTATACCCTAATTTATTGCGTATAATATACATTATACGTAGCATAGACGATTTTCGCGTAAATTTCGCTAAAAAGGGACAATTTTAGGCCCTTTGGGGGAAAATTAGGATTAAAATAAATGAGATTAGGATAAGACAGATCATACAGTATTTTTACGGCACCATCATTCAGAAAATATCAGATCTCTTACTTTTAACAACTTCTAGAATCCCCTTTTTAGGTTAATTAGTATGGGCTAATCAGATAAAAAGTGATAAGAAATTATTTAAAAAATTTGTAAATTGGCAGTATAGAAACTAGTACAAAAAGCACTATGAAAAGTATAAGGTACTGTCTTACGAAAAGCGGAATGTAAGCTCCAATAATAAGGCCAAATAGCATTGCACTAATTTTAACTAATCCTATATCCCACACGCTTAATTTTTTTGTATTATTATCCATCCATTTTGTAAATCCCATAATCTCACTATACTACCTAGGGTAAATAAGTATTTATAGTTAACTTATCTAAAAGTTGGTAAATGAATTTCGATTCCATTTTCATCTTTTAATAAACGCCTTTACTAGGAAAAAATATGGGATTGGCATTCCATAACTAACTAGATAAATGAATAATATATTGCAATTATTTTATATTATTATATTGTTTAAAATATAGTTTTATATAATTATTGCAATTATCCTTAATTAATCTGTATGCATAGGGCCTAAATACATGATTCTTAGTAATTATTTTAAAAATCTGTAAAGTGGCTTAATTGACAATAGAACAAAAATTATTATTAATGCCCTCAAATGCTTTATTACAAAAGAAGATATGTAACCACCAATTATAATTCCCAAAGTCATTGCAGCATATTGGGCTAAACCTATGTCCGATATGTTCCATCTCTTTATCTGCTCATCGTACCTGATACCTGTAATCTTTTCTGTATAATCTCCTATCAATGCATCCATTTTTAAAATTGCTTCATCTGACAAATGAATAGACCTCCTATAAATCCTTATTAAATAAGTGATTATTATATTTAACTTTAACTAATGGTAAGTTCTGATTAATAAATACCGATCCCATTACCTATATTTCACATAATTTCACTAGGTTATGGTATTCTATTATTAGGTACTAATACCAAAAACGTGAATATCAAATGCAATAATTATTTGATTATATACTATATATAATATATATTTTGAAATAGTGAGTTTTTGATATTTTTAGTTAGCCAATAAAAAATAAATTATATAAATTTTTATAATTCTGAATATTAGTATCTCCTAATATTAGTAAAATTAATTGCAATAATTATTACAACATATATTCTAAATATTATATAAGTTGACATTTTGAGTTTTTTAGTGATTTTAAAAATTGAGTAATGGAGGTTTCTAGAATAGAGTATTTTAGTTGAATATCCCGCCCTAATTGGATAAATAATTTAATAATTAAAGCTATTCAATAAAATAAGGCCATTAAGGCCTCAGAATTTTTTATTAGTAACCTGAACCAGATCCACTAGTTGAACCTGTTGCCCCAGTTTGCACTACAAATTGGCCATTCATTAAAGGGTGCACATCGCATCTAAAGAAATATGTTCCAACTTTTGTTGGGGCATTAAATTCATAAGTGGTAGTTGCCACGCCTATTATAATTGCTCCAACAAATATGGAATCCTTAGCTTCTGATGTTTCATATATTGCAACGTTGTGAGATTCTCCTGCGTCCAGATTGCTAAATATTAACTTTACATGGGCGCCAGGTGGCACAGTTATAGTGCTCTTGTCAAATGCCATATCTTTGGCTGTAAGATTGATGGTGATCTCCTGTGTTGTTGGTTTAGGGCTTGAGCAGCCTGCTAGGACTACTGAAAATACTAATACCCCTATTAACAAGACATAAATATCTTTTTTCATTTTTCCTCCTTTATTATAATAATTTTATTCCTTTATTAAAAGGACATAATTAATATGTTTATATATATTTAAATTTATCCCATATAATAAATAATATTTTTTCAAAGCTTATTAAAAGCGAACGTTATCATAGATTAACCTAGTTTTGAAAAACGACAAAAGACTATTGAAACATATAAGAACATGATGGGTCTTCAGCTAACATACTATTTGATTTAATGTATGCTCTTGCTCGGCATCCGCCACATATTATTTTGTATTTGCAAGCTCCGCACTTGCCTTCCCAGTTATCCCTGTCTCGCATTTGAGTTAATGCAATGTTATCTTTCCATATTAAATCAAGATTTCCATCTAGGACATTGCCCAAATCCATTCTAAGAAAAGGGCAGGGCATGATAGTTCCTTCACTAGATATTGCCAAAAGGAATCTTCCTGCAGAGCAGCCTCCGACATATTCTATGTATTTACCCCACCCAGGTTTATCAAATTTAGTAAATCCAATCTGCATCAGTTCTTTATTATTTTGTTTTTCAAAATGGAGCTGAGAGATTTCTGGCGCTTGAAGTACTACAATTTTCCTAAAATATTGATCATACTCTTTACGCTTATTTAGGATTTCAGTTAGCATCTTTTCTTTGTTTCCGTTGTCTATGGCCAGAGGATCATTTCCACTTCCGGAGGGGACATAATTTAAAAATATGCATGTGTCCGCCCCAGCATTTTTTGCAAGTTCTAAAAAGCTTTGCACCTCGTCTTTCACTAAGCGAGTAAGCGTCAGAGATAAACCTACAGTAAGGTTTTGTTCTTTACAGAATTTAATGGCGTTGATAGATTTCTTAAAAGAATCCTTTTTCCTGTGGGCATCGTTTATTTCTTCTATAGAACTAAATACACTTATTTCTACATAGCTTATTCCGGATTCTTTGATATTCTTAGCAATCTCCCTATCTAATTGCGTTCCATTTGTTGCAAGAGATGTTGCAAATCCCAGTTTATTGGCATACTCTGCAATTGTAAAAAAGTCATCTCTGAGCAACGGCTCACCTCCTGAAAAGACAAGGGATAAAACGCCTGCCTCTTTGAGATTATCGAGTATTTTGACCCATTTTTCTGTAGGCAGATCGGATTGATTTTCTTTTTTATTTGAATTAATATTAAATGTGTTAACATAACAATAGCTACAGTTTAGATTACAGTATCTTGTAAGTTCTAGAATAACAGAAACTGGTGAATTAAAGGTAAGGGGCTTCCTTAAGCCAAATGAGTTTATCCCTTCCAAAACAGAATGCACACCTTTAGTGTAAGAGGAAAGGGAATATCCTTCAGAAAATGTGGGAACTGTCTTTAGAGAGTTTCTGCTAACTGCAAATCCAAAAAGCCTTAAGAGGGGGATCCAGGGCTTATAAAAGTAGAATAAGATAGTGCACCTTTTACACATTATAGGTTCTTCTTCAGTTTCTATACTGTTTATTATTTGTTCCAGAACAGTCTTATTACATTTAATACAATTAGTTGTTATTTCCGTGATGGAATATTTAATTAGGGGATTTATAGTTAGAGAGTACAATCCTATATCCATTAGTTTATTTCTTATCATCTCAATCTATCTAAGAATTTTTAGTATATATGCTTAATTAAAAATTAAAAAATAAATTTATGGAACTACTAGGTCCATAATTATTGTATCAAATATTCCATTTGGAGAATAAGCGATCAGAGATATCTTGTATGTGCCTGAAGGTACATTTGGCCCAACTGTAAAAGTAGTTTCATATGTGCCAATATTGTGTGCTTTAATCTTTTGTAATTCTGGTGTTGTAATGGCTTCCATCCCTTCTGGCAATCCGACAAATTTAATGTAAACGTTGTTCTGGGTAAAGAATCCTCTGTTCTCAACACCTATAGTTGTATTTTGAACTCCCGGAGCAATAGTAAATGAAGATATTATCTTTCCATCTTGTATAATTGCATCTCCGTTATTTAATGTAAAGCTTTCTATGTCAACTTTTGGATAGAGGATAGTTGCAGGAAGTGAAGGTTTTGGATTGCAGTTCCAGCAGCACTCTCTATAAAGAAATACATTTGTAGTGGGTTGACCTTCCCAATCATCATAGGTAATATTGATACTTGAAGGGATTTTGTTATATGCATAGACTCCAGATATATTGAATGGCCCCGAGGTATTATTTGCAAGAAAATCATCAATTAGAGCTTTGTCCCAACCTGAATAGAAATATAACATGTATGTGTAGTAATTACTACTTTCCTCTTCCAGTGGATTTATTTCATTTCCGTTAAATATTAGGCTGGGAGATTCTGAAGTAATGACTAAAACATATCCTTCTTTTAGTTGGCATTTGCTATTGGGTGGAAGGTATTGATCTTTAAAGGAAGTTGGAATACATCCGTCCTCCAAGGGCTCTTCGTCATCCAGCCCCATATTTATATATTCAAAGAGATACAGTATGAACGATGAAAACGGAAAAGAGAATATATTGGTACTAGAATCATTGCTATTAATAGTTTGTAATTCAGGACATTTTCGGGTATCTATACTTAAATCAGTATTATTAAGACGATAATACTGGGAAGGTGAGCATCTATTAATGTTATAAGAAAACGGTAGGGTTACTCTCTCACCTAAAAGCCCCGGTACCCATGCGCCTGCCAATCCCCTAAAAGTTTCTATCTTTGCATCTGCTTCACATTTGCAGGTAGGGCACTCTTGCTGGCATTCAGCGAGGTATCCTTCATATATCTGATTTAGTCCACTTTGCACATCTTCATCCATTAGTACGGGCTCCTGAATACAGCCGTAGAATTCATTATTATTGACAAAAACTTCAGAAGTCGTGCATCCGGATATAAAAGAAACTACAATTAACAAAGAAATTAATATAGCAATTTTTCCTTTCATAATTGACACCATTATTACAAATTAATGATAGTTACCGATATTTAAATCTATCGGATTCTTTCAAATCGACTAGAATCTCTTGAATACCCTGCAAATTGCCAAAGTAATCCACAAATCATTTTCATCCTCTTTTGGAAGCCCATAGTATACTTTCCATGTTCCATCAGACCTTTGGTTTTCAATTAAATAATCTAACCCCCTCTTGGTGTCATAGTCTTCTTTAGTAAATTTTAACTTGGAAAGAGAGTCAAGAGAAGAAACAATATCCGTCCACCAGAAAGGATAAGCTAGCTTTCCCCAGTATTCGGGTGAGCCGTGATCAGTATAGTTGTCTTTCTTAAAAAATTGGGATTTGAGAAAAGCGCCGGCTTTTCTTATTTCATTTGTTTTTCTGTAGTGCCCATGCGCTGCAAAAGCCCTTAACACTATGCCCGTCACTAGATGAGATGATGGCTTAGTTGGATCATTTTTGATTGGCTCAGTTTGCTCATTTTTATAGAACACTTCAGATATCTTGCATTTTGTAGTTCTAAATGGTATGGCCCAGCCTCCATCATTTTGCCTCATTGATAAAAGCCAATTGATACCAAGATCAATTCTATCATCTTTTCCATAACCTGCTTTGATTAACATCTCCATTATGCCCGCAGAATAATTTGGAGTGTATTCATTACCATATATGCCTCTGAAATCTCCTTCTTCAGTTTGAAATGAAAATAGAAATTCACAAGCCTTTGAAATTGCATTATTTGTGTTGTTTAGGCCGTACTTTTCAATTAAAACTCTCATTGTTCGATAGGTCTCAAGTTGATTGTAATTCATCTGAGAGCGAATCTCTTCTTTACCCCCAGAATATTTCCACGACCCATCTTCTTGTTGTCTATTCAATAAAGATACGGCCCCTGGCAGTTCCCATAACGCTTCAATATTTCCAGGATCTTCATCCAATAACTCTAGCCTTGTGAAATAGTTTATCGCTTTATTATTTGAAAGAATTAAAGGAGTAACTGGGTTTAACCGTAGGAGTATTTTCCAATTATTCGAATCTTTTAACATAACATCAATTAGAGTAATTTTACTATACAATCAACAAAGTCTGATGTGAGTTTTTTGAAAGGAAAGATATAGAGTACCACCCATAACACTTCAGTAATTCCAAGTGCATAAAGATATTTGACTTTATGTTTATTTTTTACAAGGGAAGAGTATAAAATCAAGAGCAAGACGAAATTGGCTATTGCGAGATATAAATACAATATAGATGCCATTATTCTCCCAATTACATTTTACTCTTTGTACTATTTAAATTAATCGTTTAAAATCCAAATTTAATAGTATAAAATCAAGTAAAGACTTTTATAATACGAAATAATTTTCTAGAAAGGTGTTTCATTGTCCATTGTCCTTGAAGCTAAAAATCTAGAAAAGAAATTTAGTGATGTTATAGCCGTCAATAAGATTAATTTCAAGGTAAAGGAAGGAGAAGTTTTTGGATTTTTGGGACCTAACGGCGCAGGTAAAACTACAACTATGAAGATGATTCAATGCGTATCGCCAAAAACTTCGGGAGAGCTAAAAGTATTTAATCTTGATGTTGATAAAAATCCCAGGAAAATCAAGAAACTCATGGGCGTTGTTCCTCAGATTGATAATCTTGATCCGGATTTCACTGTTATTGGGAATCTTTTGCAGTATTCGAGATATTTTGATATTCCTAAACAAGAGGCAATAAAGAGGGCAAAGGAGCTAATTGAATATATACAGATCACAGAAAAAAAGGACAGTTCAATTGAAAAGCTGTCCGGGGGGATGAAAAGAAGATTGGTCTTGGCAAGGGCTATGATTAATAATCCTAAACTTTTGATATTAGACGAACCTACTACAGGGCTTGACCCTCAAGCAAGGCATCTAATCTGGGAGAAACTTAAAGACCTATCCTCAAAAGGAATTACTGTGATCATCACGACTCATTATATGGAAGAAGCTGCAAGGCTTTGCGATAGATTGGTAATAATGGACAATGGGCAAATACTTGTTGAAGGGGCCCCAAACGAACTCATTAAGAGATATGTTGGAGATCATATTGTAGAAGCTGAGAATACTGCAGAGATAAAATCCTGTTTAGATAAAAACGATATAAAATATGATATTGGAAACGATAATGTTGAGATCTATACAGAAAATATCCAGAAAGTAACTAATCTCCTGTTAAATCAATGCACCCATAGTGGGGTCACAGCAAGACCTGCCACGCTTGAAGATGTGTTTTTGAAGCTTACTGGGAGAAAACTAAGGGATTGATATTATGGATCTAAGTTATCGGATAACTAAGGGTTGGCGAAGGAATTTTGTTACGTTTTTTAAAACATGGCGACTAAATGTAATACCTCCATTTCTGGAGCCTTTGTTATACCTTCTAGCGTTGGGATTTGGTCTAGGGAGCTTTATAGATAATATTGAGGGTATATCTTATGTTAAATTTATCGCTCCTGCTTTAGTTTCAATATCTGTAATGAATGCTTCTTTCTTTGAATGCACATACACGTCTTTTGTTAGAATGTACTATCTCAAAACATTTGATGCGATGATAGCAACACCTGTATCTATAGAAGAAGTAATAGCTGGAGAACTATTATGGGGTGCTACAAGAAGTACAGTATATGCTACTTTTATGTTACCTGTTCTTTTGCTTTTTGGGGTGGTTGAGTTACCTTCGTCATTATTAATTATTCCATTCGCATTTTTGAGTGGGTTATTATTTGCATCTATCGCTATGTGTTTTACTGCTATCACCCCTAACATAGATACTCTTAACTATCCAATGTTTCTATTTATCACGCCAATGTTCCTGTTCAGTGGCACCTTCTTTCCCTTAACTTTATTGCCCGCCACAGTGCAATATGTGGCATTAGGAATCTTACCATTGGCACATGTGGTAATAGTAAATCGTGCAATAACATTGTCTGCAATTAATGTGGCGACTTTCCTTAGTATAATATGGATTTTAGTTGCAACTTCGGTATTTTTCTTTGTTTCAATAAAACTGATGAAAAGAAGATTAATCGTTTGAAATTGGGGAATTTAGTTCCTTTAGTAGAATTCTAACTTCTTTAGGAGATTTAACATTGTACTTAGCTTGAGAAGGCTCTATACCTACCTTTATAGAATATGCATTTTCTGGTACTACTTTAAAAATATCTTCATCTGTGAAATCATCACCAATAGCAAATATAAAATCCCATTTTTTCTTATTAAGCCAGTTGGAAGTTGCTTGCCCTTTATCTATGTTAATATTCTTAATTTCAATAATTTTATTACCTTCAAAAACTCCCACATTTAGATTAGATGTTAGGTGCATTAAAGCTGCTTTTAGTTCTCTGGATCTTATAGCTGCTAACTCGGGATCTACTTTTCTATAGTGCCAAACAAGGGAAAGTTCCTTATTTTCGATTAATGATCCGGGAGTTCTATCGACATACAATTCCAATAGGGGTAAGATTTTTTCTTTCCAATCCTCTCCTTCTGGTTCAGTCAAAATCCAATTACTTCCTTTTTCTTTAATTTGTCCGCCGTGTTCGGCTATCAGACTTAGATTAATATCTTTAAACCAACTCTCAAGAGTATTTTTATCGCGCCCACTTATTATGACAACATTGTTTTTAGAATCATTTGAAAGATTTTTTAGAATAGAAATTAATTCATTATCGGGCGATGCCTTATGAGGTGCGTTTGAAAAAGGGACTAAAGTTCCATCATAATCGAGCAAGAACAAACGATTTTCACTGTTTTTGTATCTATCTATCATGCTCTGTTTAGTTGAAGTTAGAATAAGTTTTACTTCAAGCGTTCTCTGTTCATTTTTTACTTCTTCAAGTTTTATCATAAAATCTTCTGCCCATCTTGTTACATTATATTTTTTTAATCTTTTTTGCATGATTCTATTTCTTTCAATCTGTTCATCAAGTGGCATTTCCAATGCTTTTCTAATCGCATCTGCAATTTCTTCTATATTATTTGGATTAACTATCAATGCTTCTCCAAGTTCAACTGAAGCACCGGCCATTTCGCTAAGAATAAGTACACCTTTTCCATCACTTTTCGAAGCGATGAACTCCTTAGCAATTAAATTCATTCCATCTCTTATGGGGGTTACTAATCCCACATCAGAAAGATTGTACAATGAAAGAAGAGAATAATACGAGATATACCGATATAGATATATAATTGGTGTCCAGTTTACTCTACCATATTTTCCGTTTATTTTTCCAACTCTTTCATCAATCTTGTTTTTAAGTTTTTCATAATGTTCAACTTTAGTCCTTGATGGAACTGTTACAAGTATTAATTCAACCTTCCCCCTATACATAGGATATTTATCAAGAAAATAGTCATACGCCTCTAGTCTTTGAAGAATTCCTTTTGTATAATCAAGTCTATCAATTGAGAAAATAATTTTATATTCTCCAATTTTTTCACGTATTTCATTTATTTTTTTCTGAACATTTGCATCTTTTACCATATTTGAGAATTTATCATACTCTATTCCCATAGGAAATGCATCTGCTTCAAAAAAACTTTTTCCTGTGAAGACCTTACCTGCAACATTTTCAAACCCTAATACCCTTAATACTCCAGATAAGAAATGTCTTGAATAATCAGATATATGAAACCCAATCAAATCAGCTTCAAGAAGTCCCTCAAGAATCTCTCTTCTCCAAGGTAACAGCCTATATATCTCAAAAGATGGGAATGGAATATGTAAGAAGAATCCTATTGAAGTTTGAGGCAATTTTTCTCTAATTAGTTTTGGAAGTAACATTAGGTGGTAGTCATGAAACCAAATTGTATCTTCAGTCTTTGCAATTTCACATACGGCTTCACAGAATTTCTCGTTTACGCTTTTATAAGCCTCCCAATTCTTTTTTACATATTCTGTATACTGTGTGAATCCATGAAAAAGTGGCCATAAAGTACTATTACAAAATCCGTTATAATATTGTTCAATGTCTTTCTTTGATAAGAAAACAGGGTAATTTTGATATTCTTCTAATAATTTTGACTTAATATATTTCTTTTCATCGATGTTTATTTTATCTGAAGAAAGGCCACACCAACCTATCCAAGCGCTATCATAGTTTGTATAGAAAGATGCAAGTCCTGTAGCAAGACCACCCACGCTGTGCTTAAAATTTAGATCTCCATTATTTTTTTCTATAGTTATAGGCAGTCTGTTTGAAACTATTAATAATCTTTTCATTTTACCAAATCTATATAATATAGTTTTTCTAGTTTAAATTATTAATTGAGATAAATTATATAAACATCAAAAATCAATATATTCTGATTGGAATTTTTAGGGATTATTGGGACGACATCTTGAGGTGAAATCTTGAAAAATAAATTTGGAATAGAGTATCTTGTCAATAATAATAAAGCCTATTCACGTTATGTTCTTGCTGCAGATGTTGGGGGGACTAATACTACAATAGGAGTTTGTGGGATATGTGGACAAATTCCTTCTTTAGTGTTTTATAAACGTTATAAGAGTCAAAATATAAACTCCATAGTACCACCTCTTAGGGAGATCTTAGAATATACTAAAAATAACCACAATATAGATTTACAAGTTGCATGTTTTGGTTGTGCCGGAGTGCAACTTAAGAAAGACATTGTAAAGCTTACTAATTTGAAATGGGGTATTGACCTAAATGAAGTTATTCAGAAAACAGAAATTTCTAAAGCATTTATAATTAATGATTTTCAAGCAATTGGTTATGGGATTAATTTTCTCAAAGATGAGGATTCTAAGGATATTTTTATTGTAAGATCTACTAAGCATGACCAAAACAAAGCTAAAACTAAGGTCATTATTGGTGCAGGAACAGGCCTCGGAAAGGCAATTTTAGCTCATGACAATTATAATGAAGTATACACACCTTTGCCTAGTGAAGGGGGCCATACAGATTTTCCCATACATAATGAATTTGAGTTTAGATTAGTTAGGTATATCAAAGAAAAAAAGAATCTTAAAAGTTCAGTAAGATACGAGGATATATTATCCGGTACTGGTATAGAGTTGATTTATTTATTCTTGAAAGCATCTGGAGAATATTCAAAAACACATTATGACAAAATAATAGAAAAATCCAAAGATAAAGCTTCGTTGATATCTAAATACAAGGATATTGATGAAAAATCTAAAGAAGCGTTTAGATTATTTACTAGATTTTATGGAAGATGTGCAAAAAACTTTGCCTTAGACACTCTCTCATTGGGAGGATTATATATTGCCGGAGGAATTGCGAGTAAAAATAAAGAGATTTTTAAAACTGAAGATTTTTTAAAAGAATTTGAAAAATGTTCCACGCAAAAAAAAGTTCTTGAGTCAATTCCAATATATGTAATACTTAACTATGATGTAAGTTTATACGGGGCAGCGTACTATGCAATGATAAATTCCATATGAATTTAATAAAAACATTTAAAAAATAAATCGAAAGCTTTATAAAAAATAAAATGGAAATAGCTAATTGAAAATAATTTTTAGCATTAATATTTTCTATTATACTAATACTCTCACGAAGTCATTTTTGTTGTAATTTTAAAAATGGAGGGTAGAATATGGATATTTTAAATAATTTGGACTTGGCACTTGGTAAAAGGATTAGGTTGTATAGATTGATGTACACATATGGATTGAGAAATGGAAAATTAAATCTATTGCCCATTGATCATGGTTTAGAGCATGGTCCACGTGACTTCTTTTCAAATCCAGATAGCTTAGATCCAGAATACATTCTAAATTTAGCAATAAGTCTTGGAGTATCTGGCATTGTCATGCATATAGGGCTTGCAGAAAAATATATGAAAAAATACGCGGGGAATATCCCTCTTGTCCTAAAATTAAATGGGAAAACTTCAATACCTGAAGATGATGCCCCAATCTCACCATTGACGGCAAGTGTAGAGGATGCAGTTAGGCTAGGTGCAGATGCTGTTGGATATACTTTATATGTTGGAACTCCCAATCAAAAAGAAGATATTGATCAATTTAGAATAGTAAAAAAAGAAGCAGATAGATATGGAATGCCAATAATAGTCTGGTCCTATCCTAGAGGAAAGGCTATAGAAGAAAAAGGTGGAAAAGAATCTTTATTTGCTGTTGATTATGCTGCAAGAGTCGGATGTGAATTGGGTGCCGATATAATAAAAATTAACTTTCCAGTTATTGATGAATCAAAGATGGATTTGTATCCAGAGCCATATAATAAATTGTATTTGTCGCAAGGAGAGTGTATAAAAAAAGTAGTTAAATCCGCCGGGAATACAATGGTTCTTGTATCGGGGGGGTCGAAGATTGGCGATCAAGATATTTTAAACAAAGTCAAATATTCAATGGAAGCTGGCGCTACAGGTATAATATTTGGAAGAAATCTTTGGCAAAGAAGTAGAGAGGATTCTTGGAAAATAAATGAAAAAATTAAGAATATAATGAAGGAGTACCCGGGGTGATATTATGTATGATGTCATTACTATGGGTAGTTGTACTATAGATCTATTTGTAGACACAGGAACTGATCTATTTAGACTAACAAAAGATGGACAATTATATGTGCCATATGGGAGCAAGATTCTTGTTAAATCAATGAATTTTGAAATTGGAGGAGGCGGTACAAATACTGCTGGAGCATTTGCAACATTTGGATTGAAAGTTGCATTATTGGGGAAAATAGGGGATGATCATAATGCCGATAAAATATTGAAATATCTAAATTCCATTCAATGCGATACGTCTTTATTGATAAAAGAAGAAGGTTCTTCAGATTATTCTGTAATTCTGGATGCAAAAGGTAGGGATCGAACTATTCTTACTCTAAAAGATAAAAATGATAAGCTTAGATTTAATGAAATCAACTTATCAAGACTAAAAACCAAATGGTTTTATCTTTGTACAATGCTTGAAGAATCCCTAGACACCCAAATAAAAATATCGAAATATGCAAATGAAAATAATATTGGAATAATGTATAATCCAAGTTCTTATTTAATTAGGAAAGGAATACAAAAGTTTGAAGAAATACTTAATAATTCTACCATAATTTGTGTAAATTTTGAAGAAGCTAAGATGATTACTGGCCATACTGATCCAAGACTTATGTCAGATAATTTACTTAGTTATGGGCCCGAAATAGTAATAATAACTGATGGCAATCATGGAGCTTATGCTTTCACAAAAAAAGAAGGATATATGATCATACCAAACGAGGTAAATGTAAAAGAAACTACTGGGGCGGGAGATAGTTTTGGCGCAGGATTTCTTACAGGTTTTATGAAAACTAAAAATATCAAAATTGCCTTAGAATATGGGGCCACTGAATCTGAATCAGTGATTCAATATTTGGGTGCAAAAAATAAATTTTTGAATATTGAAGAGATTGACTCCAAAATTAGTGAATACCCTCATAAAATTATTAAAATAAAATAAGTGTTAAAATGAATGAATTGAAATTTGATTTTAAAGATAGTTTGGTATTACCAATAGATATAAATCTGGTAGAAAAAAATCTGACAAATGAGATAGATATTTTAAACAATGTAGTTAAAAACAAAAATTATGAAGATTATAGATCTTTCATAAATCTTCCTTATGACGAAGAATCCCTTAAGATTATAAAAAAAATGGTATATGAGAAAAAAAAATTAAATCCCAAATATTTAGTTGTTATAGGAATTGGAGGAAGTAATCTTGGAACAATCGCCATTCAAGAAGCTATACTTGGAAAACTATACAATGAATTAAATCCAGATGTTAAGATATTATATGCAGATACAGTTGATTCAGATATTTTGAGTAGTATTATACAAGTTATAGAGACAGTATTACAAAATGGAGAAAACATAATTATTAATGTAATCAGTAAATCCGGTAGTACTACAGAAACTATTGCAAATTCTGAGATAATTATAAATATTCTTAAAAAATATAAAAAAAATTACTATGACTATGTAGTTGTTACTTCTGACAAAGATTCTAAGTTATGGGAATTAGCTTTAGAAGAAAATTTTACCTTATTAGAAATACCAAGAAAAGTTGTAGGTAGATATTCAGTTTTTTCTGCTGTAGGATTATTTCCTCTTGGATTAATAGGGGTTAATATAGATCTATTGCTTAACGGGGCAAAGGATATAATTCAAAAAAGTATAAACAAGAATTTAGAATTAAATCCTGTGGCAAAAAGCGCTTCTTTGATTTATATCCACTATAAAAGAGGAAGAAACATACATAACCTGTTTTTATTTAGTCCGGGAATGGAATCAATAGGTATGTGGTACAAACAATTAATGGCAGAAAGCCTTGGGAAGGAATATAATCTCAAAAGAGAGCATGTTTTTACAGGTATAACCCCAATAGTATCTATAGGATCAACAGACCTACATTCAATGACACAATTGTATTTAGGGGGGCCAGATGATAAATTTACTACTTTTGTTAAAATAAAGCATAATAGAACTATTTTGAGAATCCCAAAAGAAAGAATTTATTCTAAATTAGTTAAAGGAATACAAGAAAAAAAGTTACAGACTTTGATGAATGCGGTATATAAAGGTGTTATCAAAACATTCAGAAATCGCAAAAGACCATTCATGGAAGTTCGAATAAATAACAAATCTGAATATGCAATTGGACAATTTCTCCAATATAAGATGATTGAAATGGTATATTTAGGATATTTAATGAATGTTAATCCATTCAATCAGCCAAACGTTGAGGAATACAAAGCTGAAACTAGAAAGATTTTGGAAAGAAAAAAGGAGGATTGATAGATTCAAACAGTTACAAATCAAAGATATCGAGAAATCAAAAACCTGAAATGTATTGGGTGTAGTCTTTGCATGTTTGCATGTGCTAGAACGAATTTGAGATAGACTCGTCAGCTATTTTTAACTATAAGCTTAAGCGCATTCGAGAGGGGCGCCACGATTATTTTTTTGTAGAGCGTGTAAAAATCTGCCTTGCACTGAGGTATGCCCCACAGCATTTATAAATATAGCATCTTTAAGAAACCCATACTAAAATGCAGATTATTTCTTTAAATTTGAGGATATCCCACGATTATGAATTGATATACCCTCCAGGTTCTATTTTAGGAATCTCTCAGCTGAAGGAATTTTAAACCTGATTCACAAAATTGAATCTTATGCCATAGATCATTATTCAAAAATAACAAATTTTTAATATTTTATTTTACGATATAATCTTTGAGTACGCCCCAACTGCTGAATTATTTATTTTTACATTAGACAATTTACACTTTGAATCAACAATACTTTTGTTAATAACTGATTTTTCTATACTAGTATTATCAAATATAACTGAATTCGTAATAGAAGATTCATCTATTTCGCATCCATTTCCGATATATGTAAAAGGCCCTATCACTGATTTGCTTTTAATTATAGATTTATCCCCTATTACTACTGGCTCAATAATCTTGCAACTATGTGATATTTCACAATCTCCTATATATGTTTTCATGTATGTTTTAATTGAATCTAAGTAAGAATCCGGAGACCCGATATCGTGCCACGAACCCGCTGAGAAAGAATATCCGAAAACATTAGTTTTCCCCGACAAAAAACTTACAAAATCGCCTAAATTATCCACTTTTTTATTTTCTTTTACATAGTTTAATAGAATTCTGACTGAATCCTTAGGCAAGATGTACATCGCTATCCCCGCCATTGTAGTGGGTGGATTTGGAGGTTTTTCATGAAATCTTATTATTCTATCGCCTTCTAACTCCGCGATGCCATATCTTCTTGCAAGGTCCATACTTTTAATATCATATAGGGCGGTAATAGGTGCATTGATATTATTATAATACTTTAAGAAATCTGTTAGTTCAAAAGTGAACAAATTATCTCCGGCAATGATAAAAAGTTCATCGTCTATCTCTTCAGCTAACTGTGCTAAGGCCTTAACAGCCCCTAATTTTTCCTCTTCTTTAGTTGTCTTTTCTATTGCTAATTCAACGTCCTTATCTTTTATCCATTCTTTGAAATCTTCTTCAAAAAATTCGTTTGTTGAAATGATAATAGGAATGTTCAACTTTTTCACTTTTTCGTAGACAAAATCTAATATGTTTTGTTTTCCTATTGGAAGAAATACTTTTGACCTTTTCCTCGTAATTGGCCAAAGCCTTGTTGCATACCCTCCTGCTAATATTACAATTTTCATGAATAATATAGAATTTTAGAATAAATAAAATTAATGTTTTAAATTCTATAATACGAATAATTTTTACTCATTTTGTCAATTATAACTCATTTTAGTTTCAAATTCGGCAAAAAAGCTTTTATATATCCTTTACAAATATTATTAGATGGAAAATCTTAGAGAGGTAGTTCCCACATTTCCCAACTTAGCATTTAGGCACCTAGTCTTATTTCATATTTTGTTAGTTTTAGGATATTTATTATTTAAGAATATTAACAATATCCGTATTTTTGAATCTATATCAACGCCTCTAAATCTTGTAGCCGAAATATTATTAATTATTTGGTTTACTTTAGTTATAATAACAGTTATTAGATTAATTGTATTTTTATGGGGAAAATTAATTCCAAATATTAATCAATCAAAATGATCTTGGATAATCATTGGATATTAGAAATATTTATATTAGCAATAAGCATTATTTTTAGTATCTTAATAATTAATATTTTCTTTTATATTTTAAAAAAAGTTGATAGAGATGAAAAATTCTTTAATTTCTTTAAATTAAAAAATCCTTTAATATTTATTTCTTTTTTAGCCTTGTTTATAACAATAACTAATATTTTTGAGAGTGAAATTATTAGAATTAATACTGTAACTTCAATTATTAAAATCATTGTTATTTTTAATTTTACTTGGCTTTCTATCTCTTTTGTAAACGTCTTAAATGATTATCTTTACCAAATATTTAATTTATCAAAGAAGGACAATATAAAGGAAAGAAAAATCGTCACACAAATTCAATATATAAAATCTGTATTAATATTCTTAATTATAATAATTAGTTGCTCATTGATATTAATAAGTTTTGATAGTCTTAAAAATATAGGTGTAGGATTAATTACCTCAGTTGGAGTCTTAGGAATAGTCATTGGGTTTGCAGCTCAAAAATCTTTTTCTAACCTATTGGCTGGATTTCAAATTGCATTTACACAGCCAATTAGAATAGATGATGTAGTTGTAGTCGAAAAGGAGTGGGGTAGGGTAGAAGAAATAACATTGACATATGTGGTAGTATGCATATGGGACCAAAGAAGATTAATCTTACCCATATCATATTTCATAGATACCCCATTTCAGAACTGGACAAGATCTTCGGCAGATATTTTGGGGACTGTATTTTTTTATGTTGATTATAAAATACCCATCTTAGAAATAAAACAAGAATTTCGAAAAATACTTGAATCTTCAGAACTATGGGATGAAAAGGTTGGTATTTTACAAGTTACAGATACAACAGAAAAGACGATGGAACTTAGAGGAATAGTTAGTGCTAAAGATTCGCCCCAGTTATGGGATTTAAGGTGTTATGTTAGGGAAAAAATGATTGAATATATCCAAAAACGGTACCCAGATAACCTCCCAAAGACACGATTAGAATTTTCAAATAAATTAAACTAATATATTTTTGAAAATGTGCAAATCCTTACATTAGAGTTCATACCAAGGATGAAAACTGACAATACTCTCATTCGGAATATGTGGCATGGTCTTAATTGTAAGAATTGAATCATACACCCTGCCAGGCATCATAAATCTTTTCATTACAAATTCTTTTGCATTTTTTCCGATAATCTCCGCCTTGTCAGGATTTCGTAATAGCCAAACTATCTTATCTGCACGTTTTTTGGCACCGTGAATTAGAAATCCGTTTTTATCAGGGATTATTTGAAGTGTCAATCCTCCAACTGGCCTAGCGACCACAGGTTTACCTTTCCATAATGCTTCAGTTACAGTGAGCCCAAATCCTTCTTTTATTGAATTTTGCACAACTACTGTTGCTGCTCTTTGCATTGCGTTTACTTCAACATCTGAGAGATTTAATAATATATATACGTCCTTAATGCTTTTTATTTCTTCCTTAACATCTTCTAGAATAGTAACTCCTTCTGGGTCATCACTTGCCATGCTCCCCACTAAGACTAACTGACAGTCTTCTTTCTGCTTTACTGATTTATAAATTGATATAAGGCCCACAGGATCTTTCCACTTGTCAAATCTACTTACCTGTAATATTATTGGCTTGTTTTTATCAATATGATATTTATCAAGGATTTCTGAGATTAACTCTTCTTTCAATTCTTTATTTTTATCAGATAGGGGATCAATATAAGGGGGTATTATAAACTTTGGTAGATCCCAAGAATATACAATATACTGAACCTTAGAAAAAATAGCCGCATCATAATAGCTTGCTAGATCAGTGATTAATTTTCGTAAATTTTTATTGTCCGCAAAAACATCTACATCCAAATCAATATGACATCTCCACAACCATTTCTGATTATCCTTTTTCAGGTACTTTGCCAAGCCAAGAGGTTGAGGATCGTGGATAGTAATTATATCATATTCTTCGTCGATTATATTACCATCTACATTTTCTTCAGTGCAAGAAGTATAGATATCTTCCATATTTTTCGTGAAATCATGTTTTTTTCCTTGAAGTAAATTATGGATTGACTTAGTAACGTTAAAAAAATCATCGTTTCCTTTCATAACCTTCCAGTCATCCTCTATTCCAAATTGATTTAAGAAAGGAACAGAAGATTTCAACATCTCGGCTACTCCGCCCCCATATGAAGTAGAATTTAGTTCTAGTAACTTAACTCCCTCAAATGATTCTGCCAATTCCTTTAATTTTTCAATAGGTTCCTTCCCAACTACTTTTTCATATTCTTTAAGTTTAGGAACTTTTAATGAGTTAATTTTTTTTCTTTCACTGTAAATATTTCCATTATTTAGATTTTCAGACATTTTTATGCACCTGTGTCAACTATCCATAATTTTTTTAATATAGTTTATTTTTTCCATTAGAGTGACTTCATTATTTGATTCTATATTGACTCTTAGAACTGGTTCAGTATTCGAAGGTCTTACATTAATCCACCAGTCCATATAATAAATAGAAATACCGTCAATTTCTTCTACCTGGCCTTCATCAAATAGATCTAAAATTGATTGCATTTTGTCTTCTTTGTTCTCAACTTTAAAATTTAATTCACCACTTTGGTAATATTTGGCATATTTTTTTGCAATTTCACTCAAAGTATTATTCTCAATACTTTTTAGAATGTATAGAAGGGCCAAAAGAGGTGCTTCAAATCCTCCTGCTTCTTTGAAATAAAAATGATTAGACAGTTCTCCTGCAAATATCACATCTTTTTCCTTCATTAATTTTTTAATAAAGTAATGTCCCACTCTAGATTTAATAGGTAATCCACCATTAGCTATAATTGTTTCAGGAACAATTTTGCTACAACGCAAATCATAAATTATATTTCCCTTTAATTCCGAGAGTAATTGCTCCGAAATTATAGCTGTTAAGATATCTCCTTTTATTGGTTGACCCTTTTCATCAATTATTCCTATCCTATCCCCATCTCCATCAAAGATTATTCCAATATCTGCTTTTTCTTCTAATACTCTATGGATTATATTCTCCAGACAATCAAGAGTCATTGTATTGGGCATATGATCTGGAAAATTACCATCAGGGGTATAAGAAAGATAAGTTTTATTTTTAAAAATGGCATCAAGTATTTTTCTTTCAACAACCGTTGCACCATTTGAAAAATCCACGACAATTTTTGGAGTTTTGATATTTTCAAACTTATTTAAATAATAATCTATATAGTTGTTTTCAAGATTTATTTTATAATCTTCTGCTTTTTCTAATATTTTGGGGAGTTCATATTCTTTAAACATAGGTTTAATCTGATTAATTGGTGAAAGCGGTAATCCTTCGATATCACATGCTTTAAAACCGCCATATTCTTTTGGATTGTGTGAGGCCGTTGCAAGGACGCCAACATCAAAATTATTCTTAGTGATAAAATACATAAAAGGTGTTGATATCATTCCAGCATAACTAATCTTTGTACCTTCATCGACAACTCCCGTTATAAAAGGGTCTTTAAATTTTTCAGAGCTTATTCTAGAATCGATTCCAAAGAGAATTTTTTTGTAGGATTTCCCAAAGGTTCTACCAAGACTATATGCAAATTTCTCATCGATTTCTTTTGGATAAATCCCTCTTATATCATATAATTTGAAAATCATTATATCTTATTATATTGGAATTATGAATTTATTAGTTTTTTGATTGTTTTTTATATCTATAAATATTCTTCGACCTAATTCTTCTCATGAGTCGTCTTCTCAAAAAATCAGGTTTTTTAACTAATAATAATGTTGAAAAAGGAAATTGGATCATATATCTCAAGCCCCCACCAATGTTGGAAAATCCCCTAACGCCATGTCTGGCCTCAAGAAATAATTCATTGAAAATAATCTTTCTTTGTATTTCTTCACCTTCGTGTATATTCGCCAATCTGTGAAGTGAATATAATCCTATTAAAAAGGCAAGGAAAAAAAAGAAATCCCAAGACTTTAAGTTAAATGTTTCAAATAAGAGTTTGTTTTCAGGAGATATCCATTCTAGAGTCAAGGCCAACTCTCTTTTTTCAAAGAAGTCGGCGAATATCCCTCCAATTATAGGGGCTATGCCAGCAGTTATAGAATTAATGATACTAGAAAATGCGAGATATGCTGTAGAATTACCTTCGGGTGCCAGTTTCAATGTTATGTTTCCAGAGGCTAAAGATACTCCGGCTGCAGATATGCCCATTGTTGCGTGAATTATTATGAGCAAGGGTATGGTGAGAATATATTTTTCTGGCAAAGTAGTAAAAGTCCATCCAAGTATACTTAAAATAAAAAGAGGGCCGCAAATCTGTAATACAGATTTATTGCTGAATTTATCAGATATTCTACCCCAAAAATGTAAAAAGATAAAGGTCATCAATTGCCCTAGGATCATAAGAAGAACAATACTCGACATGCTTAGATCTAATCTCTTTAACATATATACGGTAAAAAAGGGTGCAGCCAAGTTGACTGCAAAATTCCAAGACCCTAAAAACTTAAGTAAATTTCTGTAATTTATATCCTTCATAGGCTGAGAAAAAAGTCTTAGAATATTACTTTCTGCCTTTAATAACATTCCAGGTTCAGGTATTTTCGAAATATAATAGACGCCAATTAACCCAGAAAGGTATCCGAAAAAAAATATAATTGAATAACTAAATACCATTAAGTTTGGATACGAGCTACTCCAATAATCAATAAAATATCCTGCTAGAAGCGCCATCGGAATACTTGATAATGTTGCAAATCTCATCCTTCTCGAAAAGAATGATCCTAACATATGTATTGGAATCAAGTCTCTCATCCAAGAGTTCCAGCTACACCCACTTATAGCAGAGAATGCCGATTGTAATATTAAAAACAATATAAAAAATATTATGCCAAGTTTGTAATTAACTAAACAAGGCAATAAAGCTATTAAAAGAATAAAAGATCTACTAATAGCAGATGAAAACATAGAAATCTTTCTTCTATCCCTATACCTCTCAACGATATAAACTGCAGGTATTTGTATAAGATTGGCTATTGCCGGAATTGAAGCCATGATACCTATCAATAAATTAGAAGCTCCGAGACTCAATGCAAATGCCGTTAGAAATGTTCCACTAGTCAAAGTTATCATTATCTGGCTTGCTACCCCGTCACGAAGTATATATTTAAGGCCAATATTTTGATCGTGAGAGTTCATTATGCATCCCGTCTAATTAGATAATTTAAGACTATAAGAATGAAATTCCAATTATGCTATTTATCTAATTAATTAAATTTGAAACTAACTTTAAATAACTACCTATATTCAGAAAAATAACATTTTAATGTTAGACTAATCTTCAGGAACGTATTTCAAAATAATTTTCATTCTTGGATCATCCTCAAATTGATCGGGAAAACAGAAGTTCGGGGTAACTTCATATCCATATCCTTGATTTAATAATCCATACGCAATAAGCTCACAACAAACAACATTTTTGTCGATGTCAATCCTAAGGTATTTCCTTAAATCCTTCTTAATCAGTCTTTTTATTAAAAATAGATTTCCTGTCCTGAGAAACTGAATGTAACTATAGTCCAATCCAAGATACATCATGCAGTCCTTAACAAGTTTATCTTTGTCAATGTAATCTGGTGGTCTCACGATCATTAAGTCATCTGTATCAAGATAATCCTTTACTTCTTTTACCTGGACCCCACCAACAGTCGATTCAACACTCTTTTCATAGCCTATATACAATCTACAGTGTGGCCATCTGGCATCTGGAACAGCCTTGCATATGATAGATTCAATTGGACTTTTTTCATTTCTGCTTAGTATTATGTCTCCCTTTTCGAGTGATGAAATGAATTTTTCTTTAGAAGAAGTGATTTCCATTATATCCTTTGAAAATTAATAGTAATAATATATAAATTTTTTTGATTTATCAAATATATCTAATTTTTACCAAAGTTTTTTATAGATTGAAGTTAATATTAATGGCATGAGGTCTATAATGAAAGTATGTATTCTTTATGATTCAAAATATGGAAATGGAAAAACTTGCATGGAATATCTAGGTTCAATTATAAAAGATCGGAAGCATGAAGTTGATATTTATTCGGTTAAAAAAATTAAGCCTACTTCGATTCCAGAATCTGAGCTTTATATTTTTAGCGCGCCTACCCACTTTGGAGATGTAAGCGAAAAAATGAAAAGATTTATTAAAAAAATAGACGGCAAAGAGGGCAAAAAATACTCGGCCATAAATACGTGCCTTGCACCTGAAAAGACAAAGGAGAACAGAGCGATTGACACAATAGAAATGATGTTAGAGGAGAAGGGTATGAAAAGAGCTACTAAAAATTTAGGAATAAAGGTAAAAGATTTGAAAGGTCTAGCAGAAGAAATAATGAAGGAGCTTGGATGATCATCATGAAAAAAATATTAGCGTTGTTTATCTTATTATTTTTGGTCGTTTCTTCAGTCACAGTTGTATCATCTCAAAAAAATGTTGCGCTTGTTGCAAATTCTATAGACTACAATCTAAACAGTAACATTATCTCTATTCTTCAGAGTCGCGGCATGAACATAGTTTATTTTGGCAGGACCGATACGGGCTATAACTCTTATCCATATATCATAATACTTGGTGGGCCAGATGCACCAGATCATACAGGATTTTTAGCAACACAAATTCTGCTTCCAAATGAAAGAAATAATCTAAGGAATATGCCCGGATATCAAGTCTTCTATGAAAAACGTGACCAATGGCTGGCCAGACAAAAAGTATTCGTAATAGCGGGCAGCGATAGAGAAAATACCAGGTTCGCAGTTCAGAGTAATCTCGTTACTTTGATAGACCGAATAGTAGAAGATACAGGTAGCCCAGCAGTACCCTATTATCCAATTAATTCATCTCAATTGAAACAACTGATTGCTAGCGGGGAACCACTCTTTATCATAGATGTCAGAAGCCCGGATGAATATCGTGCTGGGCATATACCTGGAGCTGTGAATATAACTGGAATTGAACTAGGTTCTGTACTTTCGAGTATACCTCGAGATAGGAAAATAATTGTGTACTGTACTACTGCACAGGCCGCAATAACAAATGCACAATTCCTTGCAAACAAAGGATTTGCAAACGTTTATGCCTTAACAGATCCATATATAATCTATATTAATAGTTAAGATTTTATTTATATTTTTATTTTTATTTTTTGAAATATTCTTTAAGAGGTTTCCAGTAAAAATCTTCCCAACCACTTTCATAATCATCTGCTTGTTCTTCTGGAACTTTTGAATGAGTCATTTCTATTTCAGTTCCGCCAGTGACTTTGTTAAATTTTAATTCAAATATGGAAGGGGGATACCCTTCAGGACATTCAGTTGTTGCCCATTCTTGAACTATCTTTTCCCCTTTTTCAAGTTCAATATATTTACCAAAAATATATCCATCCCACGCTGTGAACTTTCCTCCAACTTTTGGGTCTGAAGTTGCTTTACTACCTGTAAATTCGGAATGCCTTTTCCCTTCGATAATAGCATTATATACATCTTCCGGCGTAGCTGGGATAACTACCTTTTGTTTTAATGTTCTAAACTTAAATTTCAAAATTTCACCTCTATTCTTCAAACTTCAGAGATTTAGAATTCATGCAGTATCTTTTACCAGTTGGTTTTGGGCCATCATCAAATACATGCCCCAAATGTCCACCGCACTTGCTGCATAAGACCTCAGTCCTGACCATCCCATAATCTAAATCTTCGTGTTCTTCCACACTGTCTTTATTAGATGGCCTGGTAAAACTTGGCCAGCCGGTCCCAGAATCGAATTTATCCTCAGAATCAAATAGTTCATTCCCGCATCCTGTGCAAAAATATTTTCCTTTCTTTTTGTTGTCTAGTAACTTGCCACTAAATGGTCTTTCTGTTCCCTTTTCTCGTAAGATATGATACTCTTCAGGAGTAAGTTTCTTCTTCCATTCCTTTTCTGGGAGTTTTATCTTTTCTTTCATAATAATCCTAGGATTGTTTAAATATTAAAATTTAAATAGTTATTTACTATTAATTGTTTGGATATTAAAAAAACTACTATAGTCTATATGGGATATGATAAAAATGTTGAATAAAATAAGGTTATTTATGGCCATTATTACTGGAGCTATATTGGGAATATTCTGTATTATTGGAGTTGGAAGCAGAATTGGGATGACAATCATATTTTTTTATAGCGATGTGGTATAACAGGGTAGTTATGGGACTAATAATTGGCCTTTATGGGGAAATAAGATTAACTAAGGGCCCTAGCAATACTTTGATTAGAGGTTTTATTTTGGGGACAATAGTATCAAGCACCATATCCCTCGCAACTGAATTTAGGGATGTTCCAAGTTTTTTCGCGGGTATAGTCTATGGAATTATTATAGATTATGTTGCAACTAGATATGGAAATAGATAGTCTAAGGGTTATCTGGCGTTCCTAAACTTGAGGAACAAGATATATCTATTGTAGTTTCTGGGAAACTATCTGACTTGGATAATTTATCCATTTCCTGATTCTTTCTTTTTTCTAATTCTTCTTTCTCTAAGACCCCATATGCAACTTTCCCGATTAATGTCAGCGGCAGTTCTTTTCTGAATTCAATTTCCTCAGGGCAACTCCATTTTATGAGATGCTCTTGGCAGTAATTCATTAGTTCTTTAGCCAGATCATTACTAGCTTGTGAAGGATCTTTTAAGGATACAAAAGCCTTGACACTTTTCATTTTATGCGAATGTGGAATTCCAATAGCACATGATAAAGCAACTGCTGGGTGGCTATCTAGTACGTCTTCAATTTGCGAAGGATATACATTCATTCCAGAAGATATAATTATCCTTTTGAGCCTCTGTTTGAAATAAAAGAATCCATCAGGATCCATATATCCAGCATCCCCTGTGTGTAACCACCTTCTTCCGTCAGGATGAATTTTAATAGTTTTTTCAGTTTCTTCTGGGTGGTCGAGGTATCCCATCATTACTGTGGGGCCACTGACACATATCTCTCCTTCAGTACCTGGCGGCGCTTCTTCAAATGTATCGTATTTAACTATTTTTAGAATCATGTCCGATAGAGGAATTCCGATACTGCCTTCTCTGTAAGTTTTTTTAGGCATTATAGTAACGCCTGTTACTGATTCAGTTAGCCCATAACCTTCTCTTAGAACTAGATTGACACCATTTACATTAACAGCATTCTCAAATTCCATCTTAATTTCATGAGGTAAATGATCTCCACCGCAAAAAGCACCCTTTATACAGCCAAAATCAACTTTTGATATTTTTGGATTTCTTGCAAGGGCAGCGTAAAGCGTTGGAACTCCTGCGATGTACATAGGTTTCTTCCGTTTAATTAAATCCAATACTGCTTTGGGGCTGAATTTTGGAACAAGAATGCATTTCCCTGAACCTACCAGGAATGTATGGACGCATACACCTAGTCCAAATCCATGAAATATTGGTAGGATTGATAGTACAGAATCTTGGTCACTGATGGGGCCTTGTGCCAATGCCTGATATGCAAGAGAATTGAAGTTCATATTGGAAAGTTCTATTCCTTTAGGCATTCCTGTTGTGCCACCACTATATAATATTAGTGCAATTTCATCAGGATTATTTGATATCGTATCAATATTTGGGTAATCTTTTTCCATTGAATCATTTAACCAAACAACTTTTGGATCAAAAGGAACTTTCTTTATTTGTCTGCCTGCTGTTAATTTAAATCCAATTTTTTTGGTTAAGGTAAGGTAATCACTTATTTTTGACAGTATTATTTTTTCAACTGAAGTTGAATCAATTATATCGCTAAAGTTTTTATAAAACGCATCTAAAGTTATTGCATATTTGCTTTTACTAAGATTAAGGTAAAACTTAACTTCCTTCGGCGGGGAAAGAGGATGGATCATGCTCGAAACTGCTCCAATTTTATTAATTGCATAAAGGCAAATGAGTGCTTGAGGGCAGTTTGGCAAAGAAATTGTGACCCGGTCACTTTTTCTAAGTCCAAGTGAATACAAGGTATCTGCACATTTGTCTATATCTGATAAGAATTTAGAGTAAGTGGAAGTATTTTCTAAAAAATCATATGCAATTTTATAAGGATTTTTAATCGCTGCATCACGAATAGCCCCATATAAAGTGTTTCTTGGATAGTCAATACTTTCTGGAACATAATCGTAATATCTTAGCCATGGTTTTTTTTCATACATCATTTTCCCTCCGTCGCCTCTAAGTATTGCCTGATATCTTCTTCAGAAGGTGGGGTTTCGAGCATTTCAGGATCCTGCATAAATTTTTTAAAAAGCTCAATTGCTTTAACAAAATATATTCCCTCACTTATACGATCATCTAAAGTGTAGCCTATTCTAACCACATCCTTTACTTTTAATTCACCATTTTCATCAACTACAGGAGCTTTGTGAATCTTTCCAAGGGCCAAGAAGTTTGAAGCATTTCCGTATTCAAACAAGTGGTGGTAAACTGAGTTTAGCCCCAGACTACCAAGATTAGTTACATAAACACTTGTATACATAGGGTCATCTTTAACTATTGAAGCCGGCAAAATGCCGTAGTAATCAAGCCCCTTCCAGGCCCAAACTATAAATTTTAAAATAAAGTCTGGGAATTTAATAAGAATGTCTATTTCCTTTTCTTCATGCTTTTTTTCGTCTCCCCTTCCATACTCTAAAGATTTGGCCATTTTTTGTATTACACCATCCAAAGTATCTCTAGGGTCAAAAGTAATTTTAATATTAGAATAATCTGACTCTTCATCTAATTTTTTCTTTACAATCATAGTTATTTGGATATTATTCCTTTGAAAGATTCTTCGGCCCATAACAAATCTGTTCAATTGGGGCCTCATTGCCACAGTCCTGACTAATGAAGCAACGAATATGTGGAAAAACTTGACTTTTTTTTCACTTAGTCCTGAATTGACTTTTTCCATATAATCTAAAGTGTTTTCGACTTCAAGTTCAAAATCTGCATAAATTGCTGATTCTGTCCTCGTTTTCATTACAAATGGGTATATTTTTCTATAATTAGAGAGTGTTCTTATCTGCTTACCGTCGCATCTATCGCCGAAGGCCATAAATTATCACCAAATGTTGATACAATATTAGACATCTGACGTTTTTTATTTATAATGTTTTCCGTTTTAAATTCCTGGGTAAAAAGAAGGCTTACTTATTATTCAAAAAAACAGGAACATATGGAAACATAGAATGCCCAAATTTTCTATTAATTTGAATTTAATTTTAATTTAATTAATTTTAGCATCTCAAACCACATTATGCTAATAATTCCCAAAACAAGACATATCAAAAGATCATTTATGTGGAGTACTGATAAAAGAAATAACTCTCTAAGAAATGGAATGTAGAGCACCATTCCTAAAAATAGTAATGCCCCAAAAGTAACATACCAAAGGGCGGAATTTGGAGATTTCAAAGTCTTTAACATAGTTCTTGTCCAAGATCTATTGGTGAAGATTAATGCTAAGTTCGCAACTATTAGGGTTGTAAATGTAAATGCTCGAGCTTCCATTTCACCTTGACCTCTGCTCATTACTATAATATATGTAACTAACGCTATAATTAAAACGCTAAAACCCTGCAAGAAACTCAGCAAAGCTGTTGATTTGCTAAAAATATTCTCTTTTGTACTTCTTGGAGGTCTATTCATCACATTTGCCTCTTCAGGTTCAGCTTCAAAGACAACTGAGCAAGCAGGGTCTATTATTAATTCAAGGAATACTATATGGACCGGCAATAGAACTAGCGGCATTTTAAGAAGAACTGGTATAAGTGACATTCCAGCTATAGGAACATGTATGGCCAAAATATATGCCATAGCTTTCTTTAAATTATCGAAAATTCTTCTACCCATTCTAACTGACTTAACTATTGAAGAGAAGTCATCATCGAGCAACACAAGATCTGCAGATTCTCTAGCAACATCTGTTCCTCTTCCTCCCATTGCTATTCCAATATTTGAAGATTTAAGAGCAGGCGCATCGTTAACTCCATCTCCCGTCATGGCCACAACTTCGCCGTTAAATTTCAGTGCGTTGACTATCCTAAGTTTTTGTTCTGGAACTGCCCTAGCAAAAATAGTAACATCTTTAATTATTTTCTGTAACTCTTCATCAGTCATTGTATCAAGTTCTTGTCCCGTGATAATCTTTTCAGGATTCTTTAGTCCAATCTGTTTTCCAATATTCTGGGCCGTACTGGGATAATCCCCAGTTATCATTATGATCTTAATACCTGCATCATAACATTCTTTAACTGCATTGGGGACAGAAAGCCTTATGGGGTCCATTAGCCCTATTAGTCCTAAAAATTCAAATTTGAAATCATGCTGTTTAGTTGGTAAATCAATTTCTTTAAATGCTGATCTTGCAACTCCCAATACCCTTAGTCCATCTTTAGCAAGTTTATCTACATCTGCCAAAATATGTTTCTTTTTGGATTCTTCAAGATGGCACAAATCAATAATTGCTTCTGGAGCTCCTTTGGAGGATATTATGTAATCTTTTCCATCTGGAGATTTCCACACATGTGACATTGCCAACAAATTTTCGGATAATGGGTACTCCCGCATTAATTTCCAATCATTATGAATATGTTCAGTACCCAAAAGGTAGTGATTTCCTAACTCTTTGAACGCCTTCTCCATTGGGTCAAATGGCTCCTTTTGGCTAGCTAGAATGCTAAACTCGACTATTTCATGAAACTCTTCCGGTACAGATTTTTTTGATTCGTAATTTACCTCATATATATTTTCATCAACTAGTATTTTGTTGACAGTCATACGATTTTGAGTTAAAGTGCCTGTCTTGTCTACACACAGTACTGTTGCAGAGCCAAGAGTTTCTACTGCGGGAACTCTTCTTGTGAGAACTCTATTTTGGGATATTCTCCATGCCCCAAGTGCTAGAAATACAGTCAATACTACAGGAAACTCTTCAGGAAGTATGGCCATAGCAAGAGTAATGCCGGCTAGAAATCCTTCTAACCAGTTGCCACGCGATAAACCGTAGAAAACAATAATTATCAAACAAAGTAAAAATCCGGCGGTAGAAAAATATTTTATAATATTTTTTGTTTCTTTTTGTAAACGGGTTCCTTCTTGATCTAACGATTGTAATGCTTTGCCTATCTTTCCCATTTCAGTTTTAATTCCTGTGGACTGTACCTGTGCCACGCCCTGCCCTTTGACAACTAGTGTACCCGAATAAATGAAAGGTAATCCTTCTCCACCCGGAGATATCATTTGAGATATCTCTTTACATTTTGATTTTCTAACCGGTACTGATTCACCAGTTAATAAAGATTCATCAGTAAAGAAATTACTACAATCTAGAAGTATTGCATCTGCAGGAACACGATCCCCTTCAGAAAGGATTAATATATCTTCCCTTACTACCTCTCTACCTGCAATACGTTTTTGTTCCCCACCCCGTATTACTGATGCACGAGGGCTTGACAAGTCTCTCAAAGCTTCTAAAGCTCTTTCAGTCTTTCTTTCCTGATAAAAAGTAATTCCAATTATAACAAAAACAAAGAAAAGAAGCATGATGCCTTCTTGGATATCTCCAAGAATAAAATATATCGTACCACATGCTACAAGAAGTAAAAACATTGGCTCGCGTATTACTTCAAAAGCTATATGCAAACCAGTCTTTTTCTTTTTTGAAGGAAGCTCATTATAACCTTCTTCTTGTATTCTTTTATTTGCTTCCTTTTCTGACAATCCCTTTAATTTTGTAACGTCGAAATCATCCATCTATTATTGATTAGAGTATTCTCTTATAAACTTTACATTAAAATCATTAAACATAATAATTTCAAAAATTAAATTAAATTTGGATGAAAAATAAAGATATGGGCGTCTTAAGAAAATCGATGCTTACTAAAATCAGCGGCGTGTTCTTAATATTTTTAATATTGGCTTTTTTTGATTTCATATCCGTCTTAGTTTCTTATTTAATATTTCACAAACTTATAGGATTTTTAAACAATAATTTTATCGTTCTTACATTTCTTCTTGTAACAATATTAGTTGGGTCGATAATGAAAGACATTAGCCCACGACTAAAATATCTATCCCCATTATTTTATACTTTAGGCGGCTTAACGATATTAATAATTGCAATAAATACTATAGTTGATTTAGAGATTTTATCCATTTATATCGTTAATGTTGAAATTAAGACCTAATATATATTTTTAAGTTAATCAAGACCATATTAGCCCTTTATATATTAAAATAAAGATTCTACTAGAGATTATATATCTATAAATAGCATTTCTGCACAGTCTAGATTTATATTTTGTTTAAAAAAATTTCTGCCATGGCTAATGAATTTGACCAAGCGTATGGATTTATTATTAAGAATTGTAACTATCTAGGTAGTATGAGATCAGTCCAAGGAGAAGTTGAAGTATGGGAAAGAAAGGAAAAAGATAGAATCTTTCTTATAGATAAAAAATCTGAAAGATTTTTATTAAGACGAAAACAAGATGATCCGGAGTGGTACAAAAATTCAAGGGATATGCTCTCTTCCCTTATAGAAAATAATTGCGATCTGCCACCACTTTTATGTTTATGTTAAATCGTATATATATGTTATTGGGAATATTTATAAACAAATTTAAGATGAGTAATACTATGAAATTACGGGCAATTGTTTATAATTCCGCCACTCTTAATGCCCCAAAAAATATCCTTCAGTTACTATTTGGCGTAGTTATATTTGCGAGTATAACGGGTGAATATGACTTACTAAAGATAGTATTTGCAGCTTCAGGCCTTTCTTTAGGGCTGGGCGCAGTATATTTATTTAATGATATTACTGATTACGAAGAAGATAAAAAGAATCAGATGAAAATATCTTGGAAGGTTATAGCTAACGGGAGTATTTCAATCCCCACGACAAAAAACCTTGTTCTAATTTTATCTATTTTAGGAACAACATTTTCTTTTTTGGCAGGGATGAACTTTTTTATCATATTTTCACTAATAATAGGATTAAATCTATTATACTCCTATCCATCTATACGGCTCAAAAGCCACAAGAATTCTTCTTTAATAGTCATAACAATTATACAGATATTAAAATTCTCAAGTGGCTGGTTTCTTCTTACAAATAGTTTCAAAGGCTTTCCTTTCCCTTTTATTATGGCCTTGTCAGTAGGATACACACTTATGTTCATATACTATAAGAACAATACCACAAGCGCTAAAAAAATAATTAAAGAGAATAGGAGAAGGGTTTATCCACTTTCATTATTGTTAATTGGATTCTTATTAATTTCTTTCTTTATGTATGCGTACCCTATTGTGTTTGTATTAATACTCGCAATGGCTGTTCCCACAATCTTATTTTATTCATTATCTAAAGAATACATAGGGACTAAAGTAAACTTTGCTTTCATGTATGCTGGGCTTATTATTATATTATTAGCATTTGTTTTACTTTCAGTGCCAACTGTTACAGCATCAAACGATACTCTTCTGGGATACTCAAACCATCTAAAAGAGATACTTAAGGATGCTTATTTAAATAAGTGAATCATGCTTGTTTTCAAATGGGGTTTTATACCAGTCTCCCTACCATAAATAGATATTTTTCCTTCTTTTATAGTTTTGAATATAGCGTTTGTTGTTTTTTTTGATTCTATCACAAAGTAAGACGATCCCAGTTCCTCAGAAAAGTGAGAATCAGAGCCAGCTACCCCAGGGATGCCATTAATTTTTGCATATGTTTCGGCCAGTTTATTGTGGCTAGATAGAAGAGTTCTGCTATTAAAAATCTCAATTGCATGAATCTTGTCTTTGACACTGTCTATGTCATCGCCAATACCTTTTCGGAATTTATCAAAGGGATGAGGGGCAATAATAAATCCTTTTTCTGCATAAGAGACTGTGTCTTCTAAAGTCATATCACTCGGGATTTCCTCTTCAAGATTTAGTACAATAATTTCTCCTGAAACAGTTTTTACTTCTTGACCTACTAATACTTTTATTGGCAAGTCCTTTTTTTCTGCAAGATCCCTTGTTTCAATACCCCCTCTTATAGAGTTGTGGTCTGTAACTGAAATGACATCAATATCTTTAGCCACGGCCATTTCTAAAATTGTAAGAGAATTCATATTGCCGTCTGGCGAATAATAAGAATGTATATGAAAATCAAGTTTTAGTCTCCCCATAACATAGCCTATTTAATCATATTTAAAAAATTAACTTAGATTTTAGATATTCTTATTAGAAAGAGTTTTAAATAAATAAATTAACTATGTTTTGATATGTTAAAAGTACTTGTTGTTGAAGACGAAGTCGAACTTCTAGAACTATATGATTTGATCTTAAGTAAGGACTATATAGTTTTTACCACAGAGAGTGGTAGAGAAGCTATTAATATTTTTGATAGGGAGAATCCTGAAGTAATAATTGTTGACATAAGACTACCCGATGTATCTGGGGTTGAAGTAACTAGACATGCCAAATCAAAAAATCCTGATGTGGCAGTAATTGGAGTATCGGCATATAGAGAAAGATTTAAAGAAGTTCTTGATGCAGGCGCAGCAACTGTAATCCAAAAACCTTTTCTTGTTAAACAGATCCATAAAGTCATAGAAGATGTTCTTCAAGATATAAAAGATGGAAAAAAATCTGAATAAACAGATACTTTTTTATATCCTATTTTTTTTGTAAAAAATGGTTATTATGGTAGATAAAATAGCGAATCCAGGCCCACTAGGGCTTGCTGCATTTGGATTAACTACTCTTATCTTGAATTTTGTCAATGCAGAGATTATTCCTGCGGAAAGTTTAGGAATGGTTTTACCGATGGGCATATTCTATGGTGGTGCATGTCAAGTGTGCGCTGGCATGTGGGAAATGAAAAAAGGCAACACATTTGGTGCTACGGCATTCACATCATACGGAGCATTCTGGCTTGGTCTGGCATTTATGTTTTTGCTTCAATTTGCAGAAATAATAACGCCAGTTCCAAAAGCGGGGCTTGCAGTATTTCTCGGAGCATGGGGTCTTTTCACAGCATATATGACCATCGCGACCCTGAAAAAACCAAAAGCATTGCAAGTAGTATTTATATCCTTGACAATTCTGTTCTTCCTTTTAGCGATTGGTCAGTTTAATCACACTGTCCATATTTTAGCAGGATATGAAGGTATATTTACAGCATTGGCAGCATTATATCTATCTGCAGCAGAAGTAATAAACGAAACGTATGGTAGAGAAATTCTCCCAATAGGTCAATAAATTTATATATTATTTTTTCTATTTTTTTTATAGTGATTCACATGGGATGTAATGATGAACTTAAATCTAAAATGCTTACTTTAATCTACCAAAGAGGTGAGATATCTCCTGAAAAGATAGCAGATTTGACTAACTCTCCTATTGAAAAAGTTAGAACATGTGGGGGTGAACTGAAATCAGATAAATTAATTGAAGAATGTTGTGGTAAGTATTCCGTCCCTTCTATAGTTGACGCAAAGTCAGAATATAACTCAGGAGATGATGGATGTTCAGGAGCAGGTTGATTTACAAAAAGAAGATCTTTTTTAAAATTTTTGGGCACATTCAAATATAAAAAAGAGACATTAATCCAAAAAACATTTAAGAAAATGACATATTCAATGTATAGTGGATATATGTTTGTTTGTGTGAACGTAAATGGCATTTACCTTGTTGATAATAAAGGTAAGATTAATGATTATGAAGCTTTTTCTAAAGGTACAAAATCTTCAGTTAAATCAATGATTAAACTTGAAAACGGCAAAATTCCGTTTGAGTTAAAAAAAATATTGGAAAGAAATCCCGATCTATCTTTAATTTCTGAATATGAATTTAAGGATAAGGGTACATTCCAATTCATCTTTCCAAATGAAGGCGGGCGCTCATTCAGAGAAAATTACATGGATATCTTGGACAAAGCATCGATAAATGAAGATGAGTACAGAAAAAAACAAAAATCCATTCTTCAAGAGTTGGCCAGAATAAAGGTAACAAGCCTATTGGGCGAGAAAGACAAACTTATAACCCATGCAGTCTATTCGCTCAACGAATTTGATGAAACAATTAATCTATTTCTCGAAAGAATTAGAGAATGGTACTCCATTCATTTTCCTGAAGCAGTCGCTGCTATCCCTGAAAACAAAAATCTCATTGAGTTCATTATCAAGATTGGAGATAAGTCAAAATATCTAGAAAAAAAGAATTTACTATCCTATAACTCAACGCTTACAGATGAAACAATTGAGAGGTCTCTTGGTGTTGTTTTGGCCAGTGAGGATATCTCTCAAATAAAAGAAATTGCAGATCTGATTGATATTTTGTATAAAAAGAAGGAAATTCTGGAAATATATATTACAAATCTAGTAAATCAAGTCGCGCCAAATACTTCTGAAGTGGCAACTCCAATTATCACTGCAAAACTAATCTCTCATGCAGGTGGACTTAAAAATTTATCAGTTAAACCTTCGTCAACTATACAGTTAATGGGCGCAGAAAAGGCACTCTTCAGACATCTAAAAACTGGTGCTGATCCCCCCAAATATGGAATAATACTCCAAAATCCAGAAATTGGCAAAGCTCCTTGGTGGCAGAAAGGAAAAATTGCAAGAACTCTAGCTTCAAAAATAGCTATCGCGGCTAGAGTTGATAACGAAGGGGGAGAATTCATAGGGGATAAACTCAGAAATGATTTATTGAAAAGAATATCAGAAATTGAAAGAAAGTATCCTAATGCACCACCAAAAAAAGAAAAAGAACGACAGATGGCACGGAAATTCGAATACAAGCCAAAAAAGAAATTTGAAAAATCCAAACATAGAAAAGGAAAATTTTAAATCTTCTACATCTAATTACATTCTATGCAAATAAAAATTAAAACTGATAAATTTGAGTTTAAAGCTATATTGGATGAATCTCAAACTGCAAAGGCTATCCACGAATCACTTCCATTCAAAGCCAAAGGATTTAGGTGGGGGGGAGAAATATATTTCTCAATTCCCGTCCATGTTGATTATGAAAATCCAAAAGAAATCGTTAATAAAGGAGATTTGGCATTTTGGCCACAAGGAGACGCATTCTGTATATTCTTTGGAAAAACTCCCGCTTCCTTAGAGAGGGAAATTAGGCCAGCAAGTACAGTTAATGTTTTTGGTAAAATTGATGGCCCATTAGATAACTTAAATCTAGTAAAAGACGGGGAAACTATTATTGTAGAAAGAGATTAAATGAAAATAATCCATAGAGAACTTGACAAAGGGATATTGAAGATAAGGGCGGATAATGCCGACGATCTTTGGCACCTATCTCATATAATAGAAAGTGGAGATTTACTTTTCGGTAAAACTTATCGAAAGGAAATGAAAAAAGGTGACAAGATAAGAAGTGAGAAACTTGAACGGATTCCTGTAAAACTAGAGATTATGGTAGAAAAAATAGAGTTCTCTAAAGATGTCATGAGACTCAGGGTAACTGGGATCATAACCCAAGGGGAAGAGTCTGGAAGTCACCATACTTTCAACATAGAAGAAGGCTCTACACTGACTCTGACTAAAAAATGGAAATCCTATCAACTAGAAAGAATTGATAGGGCAATAAAGGATACACTAACCCCAAAAATTTTGATAGTGTGCATTGAAGAAGGAGACGCTGACTTTGGCATAATTGCTCAATATGGTGTAGATTTTCCAGTTTCTGTTTCAAGAAGTATAGCTGGAAAACATGAAATATCCTCTAGAGACAAAGATAAACGAGAATTTTTTGCAGAAACTTCTTCTAAGATTTTAGAAATGATTCAAAAATATAATCTAAAGACCGTCATTGTTGCAGGACCCGGGTTCTACAAAGAGGAATTCATGAATTTTGTCAAAGAATACAAATCCGAGATAATAAACAATATTGTAACTGAAAATGTGTCAACTGGTGGCAGGGCAGGGGTTTACGAATGTATAAAAAGAGGCATATTGGAAAAAGCCCAAAAAGATCTTAGAATATCCCTTGAAACTAATGCGGTGGAAAGGTTATTTGAAGCTATAATTAAAAATGATGGAGTATATGGGATTAAAGCTATTGAAAGCGCATTGGAATATGGGGCCGTTAATGAGCTCCTTATAGTTGATCATTTTCTTAGAATAGCAGAGTTTGAAATAATAACTGAAAAATCCAGAGAACAAAAAGCCATAATACATGTAATTTCAAGTGAACATGATGCTGGTAAAAAACTTGAAGGTATTGGGGGAATTGGAGCAATTTTAAGATTTAAAATTAGCGACATTTAATTACATATGCTGTAAAAATACAGGGCAATAAAATTAGTAATGCTCTTGAAACTATTATTATCTCTGGTGTGGGTATTAGAGAGACAAGGACAAATATTAAGCTAAATGCTACTAATGATTTTCCATTCTTTGAGGGTCTAGCAATACTAAAATTTGAAATGAAAAGGACTGATGTCAGAATTAATAAAATAGAAAATAAATAAAAAGGAATTTTTGAGAGAAAAAGTAAAATAACAAAGATCGCCCCAAGAGTTATAGGGAGGCCAAAATATTCTTCTGAATCTAAGGCATTGAATCTTGAAAGTCTCAATAACCCAAATATAACATAGATCGCACCTAAAAATAAACTTAAAATACTATTATTTCCAGAGCTAATAAAAATATAAGCCGGAACTATCCCAAAAGAGATTATATCCGACAATGAATCTAGTGACTTGCCAAACTCGTCACAATTATTCTTTTTCCTAGCCAAAAATCCATCAAAACTATCAAAAAATATACAAAAGAAGACTATCTTAGAAGCAATAAATAGATCCCCAACAATTATAAAATATATGGCCGAAAAGCCTAAGATTCCATTTATAATTGTAAAAATATCGGGCAAAGAAACAAAAGCTGTTATCCCTAGTTTGTTCATGATATCATTTTTAATCAAATTTCACTCGAATATCTTCTTTAATCGTGTTTAATACGAGTGAAGTGTTGGTTTTATCTACATTCTCAAATGTTTGCAGCTCTTTTACGAAATTATTGAGCTGCCCTCTATTCCTAAATCGGGCAATGATAACTGCATCATAGTTTCCCGTTACGTTATAGATAGAAACTATGTTATTGAATTTATCAAGAAGGGATGCAACATCCTGTAGTTTGCCTCTCTTTATCGTAACATTAATCACTGCAACAAAATCGTAACCAGCCTTTGATGGTTCAACAACTGGAATATAACCTTTAATAATACCTTCATCTTCCATCTTTTTAATTCTGTGAGAAATAGTTCCTACTGCAATGTTAAGATTCTTTGATAATTCTCTAAAAGAAAGCCGTGAGTCTTTATTGAGTTCTGATATTATCTTTTTATCTAGTTCATCCATAATCCTCACCAAATTTATTACTAGGAATTACTATAAAAGCTTTTACTAAAAATGAGGATTTATAATAAGGATTATTAAAAATATTAAATAAAATTAAAATTAAATTTTATAGGTTATAGACACTGTAGCACTTATCTCTACATCTTCTGGTGGGACAGATGTAGCTTCGTCCTTGACTGCTGAAAAGACTCTATTGTATGGAACTATGTTGTATGAAGACTCGTTCATATAAGTAATCTTTCCAAGTTTAAAGTTGCCTGCTTCTGCCATAGCGTTTGCTTTAACTTGAGCTACTTTGACTGCTTCTTTAATAATTTTTATTTTGACTTCTTGCATTTTTGCGTCGCTTAGGCCGAATTCAATGTTGTTTATTCTGTTAGCACCTGCTTTAATAGATGCGTCAACTACATTTCCAACTTTACTTGTGTCGGTAGTTATTACTTTTAAACCGTAAACTGCCCTATAACCTAACAAAGTTGGTTCGCTATCCCTTGGGTAATAATATTCAGGGTATATGCTGAATGTATCTGTTTGGATTTTGTCGGAAGGTATGCCCTCCTTTTCTAAAGCCTGTATCACTTGGCCTAATATTCTTGAAGCTTCTTGCTGCGACAGCAAAGCTGTATCGTTTCTTGTTTCAATATATACATATATTATAGCTTGATCTGGCGCTTCTTTAATTAATGCAGTTCCAGTTACTTGTAACTGGCTATATTGCCCTTGTGTTGCGGGCTTTAATACTGCAACTGTCACCAAACCTAGTGCTAAGATAATTGCTACGATACCATAGATTATTTCCTTTTCCATGTATATCGCCTCCAATAATACAGGTATAGAAAAACTATATAAGGATTATGATAAGGTTTAATATACTTTGAAGCTATATATAAAAGAGATTAAAGATACTTTTGAAGATCTTTCTGAAGTGCCAACAATCTTTGGATTGAAGAATGACCCTCCCCCAATTCTATTATAAATCTTTGAAATACTTTTTCAAAGTTAACTTGTACACCATTAATAAAAAAATTATCTGCGTGGCACACTATTCTCTCTTCTATGGTTTCAGGTATGTAATTGTTATTTGGTAAACCGAATTTATCTGCATCTCTTTTGTCGATTCCAGACCCAATATGCCTTTCGCATATCAAAGCAATCTTCTCATCTATACCTTTATTCCTGATAATTTCTGCGCCAATTACTCCATGATATATGCCATTTATTTTTGATCTCCCTATATCGTGCAAAAGTCCACCTATTTCAATTAGATTTATATCTAGTTCAAAATCTTTAGAAGCTTTTTCACCTATCTCTTTAGCATACTTAGAAACATTTATACAGTGGCTTATAATTTTTTCAGAACAACCTTCAGTTCTTAGTAGTGATATTGCTTCTTCTTTAGATATCATGACGATCTTTAGTTGGCTTCAACTTTTTTGAATTTTTCCAAAGCTTCTTCTAGTTCTTTTATCATTTCAGAGTTGTCAAAGAAATCTAGTTTTTCTCCACAGATATTACATTTAAAACTAAGTTGCTCTGCGACATCAAATGGGACCTTAGAACAGTTATTTTTGCACGCAAAAAACATATTATCTTGTTCATATTCTAGTAATTCTTCAAGATGTTCGGAATAGTCTTTCTCTCTCTTTTCGATTACTTCTGGTGCTTTTGAAAGGTCCATTTTCCAATAATAAATATACCAACCAGTTTCTTTATCTTTTATCCTTCTATATGTAGCAAGCCTATTGTCATAGAGCTTATATAGTGCTCTCCTTACGTTATTAATCCTTAAATGAGTAACTTTAGAGATTTCTTCATCAGTTGCTTCTTTTTCATAGATAATGTTTGCAACCTCAACACCTTCTTCGCCCAATAACTCTTCAAGAAAATCAAATAGTAATCTTTGATCTAATTCCATGATATCCCTTCAATTAAAAATTCAAAGCAATAGTTTATTATGTCGTTTTTTTATATAAATGTTTGCTTCTACGTGACTTTTAATTATGAGAAAGAGAGATATATTTAAACTTTTCGGCAACGATTAAAATACGCGTATCGACAATATTTTGCATATAAATAACATCTATTTATCAGTTGTTTTTATTTAAATAGGGAATGTAAAAAGAAATTAGATAGATTTTTAAGTGAATTTTTTAATTTTTTTTCATGCTAGGAACAATAGTAAACGTCGTTGCAATTATTCTGGGTAGCATACTGGGTATTTTGATTAAATCACGATTTCCAAAAAAGATAAATAAGATTATATTTCAAGTTATAGGATTATTTACAATTACATTGGGAATTACAATGGCAATAAAGACAAATAATATACTAGTAGTTGCGTTTAGCCTTATTATTGGTTCTGTAATTGGAGAAAGTATAGATATAGAAAAATATCTTGAGAGATTCAGTGAAAAGTTGAGAAATAAGCTTAAGAATTCAAGTGATAAATTTTCTGAAGGTTTTATTACTGCTACATTGATATACTGTATTGGCCCAATGGCTATACTTGGATCTATAGAAGAAGGCCTTGGCAATCCCCCAAGCTTATTGTTTGCAAAGTCCGTATTAGATGGAGTTGCATCTATTGCATTGGCTTCTGCTTTGGGAATAGGGGTGATGTTCTCAGCTATTCCCCTCTTTATATATCAAGGCGGAATTACATTATTCGCTAGTTATGTTAGTAATTACCTAAGCGATGCCCTTGTCGTTGAACTCAGTGCAGTTGGAGGAATACTACTTTTAGGGCTTGGAATGAATATTGCCGAAATTAAGAAATTCAAAGTGGTAAATATGCTACCAAGTCTTGTTGTAATAGTTGTCTTAAGTTATTTTTTTATATAGATGTCTCATGCAAAAGAATAAAAACAGACTCTTAACTTAATTAATTGTGATAAAATGAAAACACCAATAATTCTTGTTAATTTTAAGATTTATAATGAAATATCAGGGTCTAGAGGACTTGAACTAGCAAGGATATGTGAAACAATATCTAAAAAAACAGGAGTTAATATATCAATCGCTCCTCAAATTGTCGATTTGTCATATATATCTGAAAAAGTTGATATACCCGTATTTTCACAGCATGCAGACAATATCAAACCAGGAAGCGGAACTGGGAAAACAACCTTGGAAGGTATCAAAGCATCAAAGGCTGTTGGCACCCTTATTAATCATTCTGAAAATAGATTAAAAATAGCAGATATAGATTCAATAGTGAATAGATGTAAGGAGTTAGAACTAATATCAGTAGTTTGTACTAATAATATAGCAGTAAGTAAAGCTGTGGCGATGTTTGACCCCACATTTATTGCTGTTGAGCCACCCGAGTTAATCGGAGGCGATATATCTGTTACTGATGCCGATCCAGGAATTGTTAAAAATACTGTTAAAATTATTAGAGATATTGCACCTAATGTGAAAGTTCTATGTGGAGCGGGCGTAAAAAATGGAAAAGATGTTAATAAGGCACTTGAACTAGGGGCCGAAGGAGTTCTGCTGGCATCGGGAGTTACAAAAGCAAAAAATCCTCTTTCGATTTTAGAGGATCTTGCTAAAGGCGCCATAAGATAATTATTATCTCATATAGGGGGATTAAGCGCGAAAAAAAATAACATAGGGAAAAAATTTTCAGAAATTATGAGGTATTCCCACCTATACATGAAAGAAGAACTAAAAGATACCGAGATATGTAGGGGGCCATTCCATTTTTTGATGTGTATCCATGAAAATGAGGGTATATGCCAAGAGGATCTCTCTAGAGAATTAAGGCTGGATAAAACAACCACAACTAGAACCCTTCAAAAACTATTAACGGGTGGATATATCTCAAAAGAAAAAAATGTTGAAGACAAAAGAATGTATCGTGTTTATATTACTTTAAAGGGAAAAGAATTAATCAATAATCGCAAAGCTATTTTCTCATCATTAGACAAGATTATGCTTGGGGGGCTAACAAACGAAGAAAAAGATATGCTTGAAAAGCTTCTAACAAGAATAGCTCAGAATCTTATTAAAGAAGTCAAAGGCGACAAGAAATGAGAAATTTAGACCCCTAAAATACTATAAAGAATACAACGATACTTTTATAAATTAGTTGTAAATACAACTTTCGTTGAATGGGGTGTGTTGGATGAGTATTATTGAAATTAAAGATCTTACAAGGAAATTTGGTGATAAAACCGCAGTCGATAATATCTCCTTTGAAGTAGTTGAAGGGGAGATATTTGGCTTTTTAGGACCAAACGGTGCGGGTAAGACCACTACAATAAGTATCCTTTGCACCCTTCTTGAACCTACATCAGGATACGCAAAAATATCAGGGTATAATGTTGCAAATGAAAGAGACAATGTCAGACATTCCATAGGAATTGTATTCCAAGATCCGTCTCTAGATGGGGATTTAACAGGCGAAGAAAATCTTAGATTTCATGGAATGGTGTACAATGTACCCAAGGATAAAAGAGAAAAGAGGATGATGGACTTACTTGAAATGGTTGATCTTTACGAAAAAAAAGATGAACTTACAAAAAATTATTCTGGAGGCATGAAAAGAAGGCTTGAAATAGCAAGAGGCTTACTTCATCACCCTAAAGTCCTTTTCCTCGATGAGCCCACTATCGGGCTTGATCCCCAAACTAGAAATAAGATATGGGAACATATTAGAGAATTACAAGAAAAGAAAGGTATAACAATTTTTTTGACAACGCATTATATGGAAGAGGCTGAAAACTGTAACAGAATTGCTATTATTGATCATGGTAAAATAATCGCATTGGATACTCCAGACAATTTAAAAAAAAGTCTTAAAGGTGACTTGATAACACTAAAAACATCAGATAATGAAGGTTCAAAGGAAGTTATACAGACATGTTTTTCTATTCTTCCAGACATTAAAGATGATACTATTTACCTTTACGCAGAAAATGGAGAAAACTTTGTTCCAAAATTATTTAGAGCTTTGAGAAATTATGAGATTACATCAATTAATGTTAGAAAACCCACCCTAAATGATGTTTTTTTGAAATTAACTGGGCGCCAGATAAGAGAAGAAACTGTAGATGGAATAAGTAGAATGAGAAATTCACACGGAAGAAGATAACATGTTAAATGCAATTTATATCATATGGCTTAGAGAAATTAAAAAATTTGGTCGAGATAGATCAAGATTAATTTCTTCAATAGTTCAGCCGTTGATTTGGCTTTTACTTTTTGGAACAGGATTAGGTGCAGCATTCGGAAAAGTTGGAGATCTTCAGTATATTCAGTTTATGTTTCCAGGAATATTAGTAATGACTATTCTATTTTCATCAATGTTTTCGGCTATATCTATCATATGGGATAGACAGTTTGGATTTCTAAAAGAAATGCTTGTAGCACCCATAAGCAGAACCTCAATTGCTATTGGAAAGTCAATTGGTGGTGCATCAAAAAGCACTATCCAAGGCATGATAATTCTTATTTTCTCACCTCTTCTTGGGATTAATTTAACATTAACAAAATTTATTATGGTTGTCCCGCTAATGTTTTTTATAGCCTTCACTATATCCGGTATTGGCATAATAATAGCTGCTAGAATGGAATCTTTTGAAGGATTTAATCTAATAATTAACTTCATAATTATGCCAATGTTTCTATTAAGTGGTGCAATTTTTCCCATTTCTAATCTACCATCTTGGTTATCTGTTGTGGTAAATATTAATCCACTCTCTTATGGTGTAGATATTATGAGGTGGGTTATGACAGGAGTTTCTGAGAGGGGCCCGGCTTTAGACTTGACAATTCTTTCTATGGTATGCATTATAACTACTTCCGTATCAGTATATTTGTTCTCAAAAGGAAAATAAAATATTATTTATAATTTTTTTTTGCTATTTCCAACACTTTCATTGCTAATTTTAAGGTATAATCAAGATCGTTTAAATCTAATATTTCTACTGTAGAATGTATGTATTTTGAAGGTATTGATATTACGGCAGTTGGAATGCCCTCTTTTATTATATGAACGGCCGCACCATCCGTACTTCCCCCAGAGATGTGATTTTGGTAAGGTATTTTAGCTTCTATTGTAGATTGCAATATGATATCTTTGACTTTTTCACTCAAAATGAATCCTCTGTCCATTAAATTAATTGATGGCCCTTTGCCAATGTTAATTGTAACTTTGTCTGTTTCTGTTTTTGGTATTGGCCCTGCTGTTGTAGAGTCTATAATCAATGCAAAATCAATATCGATGCCATAAGCTGCAGTTTTTGCACCCCTTAAACCAACTTCCTCTTGGGTGGTAAATACGCCATAAAAAGTATAATCAGGATTTTTTATTTTTTTAATTAATTCAATCAATATTGCACATCCAGCTCTGTTGTCAAAGGATTTACAACTTACGATGTTCTCTTTACCCAATTCAGAAAAGGAAATATCTCTTGTTATCGAATCGCCAGGTTTAATTCCAAGTGATTCAACTTCTTCTTTTGAATTTACTCCAACGTCTATCCTCAGATCTTCGATCTTTAACGCTTTATCTCGTTCTTCCTGCGAAGTTATATGGGGGGGTTTTAGCCCTATAACCCCTAATATGTCAGCTTTTGAAGAATGAATTTTAACTCTCTGAGAACCTAAACTCCTTGGATCAAACCCTCCTATTGTCTCAAAAGAAATAAATCCCTTATCGTCAATATATTTAACCATGAATCCAATTTCGTCCATGTGCGCAGAGATCATTACGCCAAATTTATCTGAACCTTTCTTTATGGCAATTATATTGCCCATAGAATCTTCTCTTATTTCATCAACATGATTTTTTATTTCTTCAATAATTAGTTTTTTTATTCTTTTTTCATGACCAGAAACTCCGGGCGCTTCAGATAGTTTCTTTAATAACTCCTTCAATGCATCACTTCCATGGTAAGGTATTATGCAAATCTAAATATAAGAATATCCTTAATCGCTTAATATTCTATTCTAACATTAAAGATATAAAACATATGTGACTATTTTTTTTATGTCTGATGTTGATATAATAAAATTCATTGAAGATAAGAAAGGCTTTATAGAAAATACTATCGAAAGATATGTTCCTAAAGATATAAACAATGAAAACTTCAAATCAAAATCAAGATACAAAGTTGATTATAAAGCTCTAAATTATGGTATATCTAAACCATTGTGGGATTTTCTTGGATACGGCGGAAAAAGATGGAGGCCTGTTCTTTTTCTCTTGATATCTGAGGCACTAGGAGCAAACATGAAAAAAATAAGTGATTTTTTAGTTATACCTGAAATCGCACACAATGGAACCATTATTATTGATGACATAGAAGATAATGCAGATCTTAGGCGAGGTAAACCTGCTCTTCACAAAGTATATGGCGTAGATATAGCAATAAACTGTGGGAACGCGATGTATTTCTTACCCTTACAAGTTGTAGAAGAAAATAAAGACAATATCTCAATTGAGACTCTCTATCGCATTTATTCAATATATCTAGAGGAAATGAGAAATCTTCACTATGGCCAGGCTTTAGATATAACGTGGCATAAAGGAATACTAAAAAAGGAACCAAGTGTTGATGAATATCTACAAATGACTGCTTTCAAGACTGGAACTCTAGCTAGAATGGCTGCAAGGATGGCAGTTGCCCTCTCAGGAAAAGACGAAGAAATAGAAATTAAATTTGGAAGATTTGCTGAGAGCATTGGGATAGCATTTCAAATTCAGGATGATTTATTAGATTTGGCAACAACTGAAAAAGAAAGAGAGGCTTTTGGAAAATCATACGGGAATGATATAAGTGAAGGCAAAAGAAGCCTTGCAGTGATTTATTCGTTTTTATATTTAGAAAAAGCAAAAAAAGATAGATTGATAAAAATTTTAAACTCGCATACTAAAGAGAAGAAACTAATTGAAGAGGCTATCAATCTTATCAAAGAAACTGGAGCCATTGAATTATCTAGAAAAACTGCAAATAAACTGGTACTCGAATCTTGGGATGAAATAGATAATGAGCTAAAAGAAAGTGAAGCAAAATTATATCTACAGGCTTTTTCTGATTTCTTAATAAAAAGAAAGATTTAATTAGCCATATATGTGGCCCAATTTTTCATATTTTCTTTTATCGTATTCTCTTCTTACTTCTTCAGGTAAACTTGGCGATATCTGTTTTAAGGCATTCATGAATTGTTCTATTGTTACTATTTTAGAATTAATATCCTCCCTTAATGCAGTCATAGCAGCTTCCCTGCAAATAGCTTCTATGTCTGCCCCTGAATAATCTTCTGTAAGTTTAGCAAGTTCATCAAGATTTACATCTTTCTCTAGCGGCATATTCTTTGTATGTATCTCAAAGATTTTCTTTCGGGCTTTTAAATCTGGTGCGTGAATTAATATTATTTTATCAAATCTACCGGGTCTTAATAAACCGGGATCTACCATATCCGGCCTATTTGTCGCGCCTATTACAACTACTTGACTCAATTCTTCCAATCCGTCCAATTCTGTTAGAAGTTGATTTACAAGTCTTTCAGAAACTCTTGTACCTTCCTCGCCACCTCTTCTAGGAGCTATAGCATCAATTTCATCAAAAAATATTACTGTGGGAGCAGCTTGTCTCGCTTTTCTAAATATTTCCCTCATGGCTTTTTCACTTTCACCAATCCATTTGCTTAAGATTTCAGGACCTTTTATAGAAATAAAGTTAGCCTCCGATTCGCCTGCAACAGCCTTTGCTAAAAGTGTCTTCCCGCACCCAGGAGGGCCATAAAGAAAAATTCCTTTTGGAGGTCTTATTCCCATCCCGGTGAAAGCTTCTGGCTGTTTTATTGGCCATTCAATAGCTTCCATCAACTCCCTTTTTATCTCGTCTAGGCCGCCTACATTGTCCCATTTAACATTGGGAGTAACTACCATTACTTCTCTCATTGCAGAGGGCTCTATCTTCTTCAGGGCATTATCAAAATCTTCTTTTGTTACCTTTATCTTTTCTAATAGTTCTTCGGAAACTCTATTTTCACTCAGATTTAGCTCGGGTAATAATCTCCGAAGAGACGCCATAGCGGCTTCTTTACATAAAGCTTCTAGGTCTGCTCCAACAAACCCATGTGTTTTAGAAGCAAGCTCATTTAAATCTACATCATCTGTTAATGGCATAGCTCTTGTATGAATTTGAAGAACTTCTTTTCTTCCACCTTTATCCGGAACTCCTATTTCAATCTCTCGATCAAATCTACCTGGTCTTCTAAGAGCTTCATCAATTGCATTTATCCTATTTGTTGCAGCAATAACAATAATTTTTTCTCTTGATTTTAACCCGTCCATTAAAGCAAGTAATTGAGCAACTACTCTCCTCTCTACTTCTCCAGTTACTTCACTTCTTTTGGGGGCAATTGCATCAATCTCATCGATGAAAATAATCGCCGGGGCATTTGCCTCAGCATCTTTAAACATATTTCTTAGATTTTCTTCAGATTGACCGTAGAACTTACTCATTATCTCTGGACCATTTATAGATTTAAAATGTGCATGTGACTCGGAAGATACCGCTTTTGCGATTAACGTTTTTCCAGTACCGGGGGGGCCATAAAGCAAGACTCCTTTTGGAGGGTTTATACCTAATCTATCGAATATCTCTGGATGTTTAAGTGGGAGCTCAATTATTTCTCTAACAATCTGAATTTTGTCTTTAAGACCTCCAACATCTTCATAAGTTATACCTGCTATTTCAGTTTCTTCAGCTTCACTGTACTGGGTTCTAACTTCAATCTCTGTTCCACTTGACACTCTAACAATTCCCTGTGGGCTAGTTGAAACAACAATAAATCTCATTTCTCCTAAAGAGAATGGCGTCATCTCCAGAAGATTACCAATCATTTTATCAAAAAGAGGGTCCCCAGTTTCTTTCATTCTTGATTGACTATTTACACTTATTATATCTCCTTTTATTAAAGCCCTCCCTAAGATATTTCTTTGAAGAATATTCCCCGGAATAACTATTTGAGCTCCTTTTTGTGTTGGAGCTAGTACCACTCTTCCAGCTTCTTTAACATCAACTTTGTTGACTTCAACGTACTCGCCCATACTTGCTTTTGAATTCCTTCTGATTAAACCATCCATTCGTATAATGGCAAGGTCTTTATCATCGGGATATGAATCAACTACTATGGCGGCAGTCTTCCTTTTTCCAAAAATTTCAACGATGTCTCCTCGTTTAATACCAATCATATCCTGGTATCTTTTATCTATCCTGACTATTCCTCTGCCCACATCTTGTTGACTTGCACTAGCAACTTTAAGTTTGACTATCTCTGACTCTCCCAGTTCCATATAATCCCTCTTTTTAGATTATATTAATACTATTAAAAATGTATTGGTATTAAGTTAAAAATATTATTCTATAACTCTTTTACGTTAGAACCCGATAGTTTTATAAATTTACCGAAAGTTGAAATTTTACAAATGTTATAGTGGTTATTATGAAAAACATATACATTTCTCCGAAAGTTATCAGACAAGGCGAATTTGAACTTGTAGAAAGAAAAGGTGTTGGACACCCTGATTCTGTTGCAGATGGAATAGCTCAAAAAGTAAGCAATGAACTCTCAAAGTATTATATCAAAAAATTTGGAACTATAATGCACCATAATACGGATCAGGTAGAGGTCGTTGGTGGACAGGCAGTTTCAAAATTTTCTGGGGGGGAAATAATAGAAGACCCATTAATAATACTTTCTGGCAGGGCAACTCAGAGAGTAGGTGGCGAAATAGTTCCGATTCATGAGATTGCAAAGGAAGCTACTGAGAAATTCATTAAAGAATTATTCAGAGGAGAAATGAGAGTAGGAATTGAATCTTTCATGGGAGAGGGATCCTCTGATCTAAAAGATGTTTTTGGTAGGAAAAACTCTATCCCTTCATCGAATGATACTTCTTTTGGTGTTTCTTTTTATCCGTTCACTAAAGTTGAGCAATTAGTTTTTGATGTAGAAAATTATCTTAACTCTGACAAAATGAACAAACAATATCCTGCAATTGGCAGAGATATAAAAGTTATGGGTGCAAGAATAAGAGACAATACTAAGATTACTATTGCTTTGGCAACAGTAGACAAATACGTTGAAAATATTGAAGAATACACAACATTCAAAGAACAAATAAAAGAGGTTCTTAAGGATAAGTTTGGAAGTTGTGATGTTGAGTATTATATTAATACTGCTGATGATGTCGAGAGGGGAAGTGCATTTCTTACTGTTACAGGATCATCCATGGAAAATGGTGATGATGGTTCAGTAGGAAGAGGTAATAGAGCAAATGGACTTATCACCCCTTACAAGCCAATGTCAATGGAAGCTGCAGCAGGGAAGAATCCTGTTAATCACGTTGGTAAATTGTATAATGTCTTATCTTTATACATTGCACGAGATATATATAATAACACAAACGTTGGTGAAACTCAAGTTAGAATACTGAGCCAAATTGGAAAACCGATAAATGATCCTCTTGCATGTGACGTCTCAACAGAGAATGAAGTTTCAAATGAAGACCACAAGGAAATTCAGAGAATTGCATCAGATTGGTTAGATAACATTCGACAGGTAACTGAAGACATTATCAATGAAAAAGTAAATCTTTTCTAAATTTATTATTTTAACTTTCTTTAATTCTAGATACTTTTATATATTTAATACCTCTATAAGTAATGGAGGTTTGCGGATGAAAAAAATAATATCAGTATTACTTGCATCCTTACTAGTTTTATCATCAGGATTAATCTTTGCTGAAGAGTATACAAATTCTCCATTTGCTTTGGTAGATAATCCAACGTCTTTGTTTGTATACGACTTAAATAAAGATGGAAAAGATGAAATATTGGTTAGTTCGACTGACGGTAGGCTTCGTGCATTTGATTTATCAGGATTTGAAAAATGGTCCTATGTTGCAGATGGAGTGCTGTACTCTATTTATGTTGAGGACATTGACGGAGATGGACTTGCAGACGTTATTATAGGAACTGGAGAAATAAATCAGCAAACATTTAGATTTTCCTCTGGTAAAGTGATTGTTCTTAATCATTTTGGAAGAATAAAATGGGACTATGAAACAACAAGCGCAGTCAAAAGCATATATGTTACGGACTTTGATAAAGACGGAAAACTTGATGTCTTAGCTTCTTCCGACGATGGCGTTTTATATGCCTTAACTAATATGGGCACTTTAAAATGGGATGAATTTACAGGATCCAAGTCCCCTGCTTTTGCTGCTAATGTATTAGGCAGTGCGGATATCATAATAGTTCATGGGCAAGCAATTTTGAATGCAAATGGTAAAATAGTAAAAACAGCGCCTGATTTCTTCGAATGGAAAAAATACATACTTGACGACTTAAATAAAGATGGAAAGACTGAATTCATTATGATTTCCCATTATCCTTTTGTATCAGTATTTAATCTTGAAAATGCTGATCTTAAAGCAATTTGGCAGCATCAGTGCGATGGGGATGCTATGGATGCATTAGTTAATGACTTAGACGGTGATGGGAAATTAGAAGTAGTAGTTTCCTCAGCTAAATGGTTGGATTCTTCTAATACTTATGGCGAAGGTAAGATCTACATACTTAACGGTAACGATGGCTCAATTAAAAAGAGCATCACTTTATCTTCTCCTGCATTCTATTTAGGGATTTCAGATATTAACAGTGATGGTAAAAAAGATATAATCTACACATCAGACAAAGGTGTCAATTTTTTATTATATGGCCCTCCTGAAAAGATAGAAGAGACGAAGGAACAACTTCTTCCAAAAGAAGAGTCAAATCCCATAGAAACACAGCCAAAAAATACGCCAGGATTTGAAATTGGTGCACTTAGTGCGGCTATAGTTCTAGTAGGATACTACTTAAAAAGAAGAAAATAAATTATTTATTTTTTAATTTTTTTGATATCATTTGCCAGTTTGTCCTGTCGGTCGCCCTTGTGGTGTCGTTCCTGTTCCACCAGGTTGGAAGTTTCCTCCATCGGGATTACAATCTGTTGTGTAACATCCAGGATCTGGATAGCATCCATTGGGCCCACAACAGTAGCCTTGATAACACTGAGTACATCCGGGTCTGTCACAGTACCAGTCATTACAACCACTTCTTGCGGCAGTAACAGCGACTAATCCGCCACACGGACCATTCCCATCATCATATTTGCCACAACTTCTTTCATTGTATGAATAAAGACATTTGCATTCTGTATCTGCATATATTTTTGCAGTTTCAGTTGCTACGATAGATGATTGAGCATAAAAAAATGAATTTTTATAGTCGCCTTTGTTAAAATAATTCCATGAATATTGCAAATTTAATCGTGCTTCATGATTGAATCTTTTCGAACAAGGCCATATACTATCTTTTCCAGACTCGTAATTCATAAGAGCAGTTGAGGCTTCATTAATTTTAGCAATTGCGTCGTTCTGATTTTGTGCAATTACAAAAGCCCCGTTGCCAGCCACTAATATTACTATGAAATATAAAGTGAGGAAATATTTATTCGTATTATCACCCTATGTATAATGGAGATTCAATTATTTAAGTCTTTTTATTTATAATATCTTATGTGTTATCTGGTAATTATTTCGCTTCATAGTTTTCTACCTCCTTTTCTAAAAGTTCCATGAAGTTTCCAAGTAACACTGGCTCGAGCTTTCGCCAGAAAGCTTGCTCTGGTGTTTTGAGATTGTCCCAGTCGAGGCTCAT
>JAHKLW010000026.1 GCA_020854815.1 Methanofastidiosum sp.
TGTCTTATCCTGTAATTATTTCCTTTTCCTTTCATTAAAAAATCTCCCCTATTTTAGGTAGTATCTGGCAAATTACTGCCAGATTCTAGCTTTCTGTAAAATGCCATTTCTGGAGTCTCAAGCACGTCAAGATTTAAGCTCATATGGGGTCGCTTCTTGTTGTAGAAGTTCATGAACTCTTCTATTGATTTGAAGTATTTTAGCTTCTGCTCAAGCGTTCCAAAGAATCTTTCAATCTTGCCGTTTGTCTGGGGATGGCTTACGCCTGAAAGTATATGCTCTATCCCTAGCTCCCTTAGGGCTATCTGGAACTTGCACTCTCCTTGAGCTTTCTTGTCCTTAGCACTTGCATAGAACTGTGTCCCACGGTCAGTCAGAATAGCTTTAGGCTTTCCATAAATCCTTATAGCGTTGTACAGAACTTCCAAAGATGCTTCTGTTGTGGGGCTATCAAATACTTTCCATGCCATAATCATCCTTGATGCGTCATCCTCATAGGCTATGAGCCATTTATTGGTGCCAGAGAGCTTTTTCCAGTCCGTATGCCATAGCGACATGCTGTGCTCCCGCTCATACCTAACGTAAGACCTCTGCTTTTTCTTCTTAGGCTCCTCTTTTGAGAGGCCGTTTTCTCTCAAACACTTGTGGATCTTGTTATGAGACACTTTAATCCCCTCAAGCCTTAGCATTATTTCTATAAGGCAAGCTCCAACTTTGTACTCACAATGTATCTCTCTTATCCTCTTTATCTCTTTTTCTTCAAGCGGCTCTTCTGGGCGGCCTGGTGGCCTTAGAATTGGCCTTGAGCCGGTCTTTTTGTAGTGTAGGTAAATTTGATTTACCCTTCTAAGGGTAATCTTTTGGATGAAGGCAATCTTTTTGTCGTTGAGCTTTGCCATACCCCAATAACATTTCCTCACGGGAAATGATTTTGGGATAAGACATAGAAAAACAGGCATGGGAAAAGTTTATAAATTCCCTAAAATATTCACTTCTTATTAGGCAAGCCGCGGTCGCCTAGCCTGGGAGGGCGCCAGACTGAAGATCTGGTATTCCGCTGGTTCAAATCCGGCCCGCGGCACTCTAAACTTTTTCTCATATTTACGATACGCTTAATCCAAAAACTTAGAAATAACTCTATTTTTAGGGCCAGAATTGAATTAATTTTTACCTGTGGCATTAGCAAAGAGAGAAGAGTGAAAGAAAAGTAAGTTGGCCTTAATTTTAGGGCCAGACCCCAATTAAACGAATTGGCCCTGTCTTTACATCCCATCCAATAGGCTAAAGTCTATTCCAAGTTAGGCAAAATTCGATAAAATTATAAACAATAAACCATTATCCATTAATGATTATCCCTGGTGAATATTATGAAGAAATTAATAGCTATTTTGATAATAGGAATGTTTATTCTGTCCGCAGGGGCTGTCTATGCCGCTGACGGCACCCAGAAGTGGAGATTTAATACAGGTAATGCTATTGATTCATCGCCTGCAATCGGTGCTGACGGCACTATCTATGTCGGAAGCTGGGATTGTTACCTTTACGCGGTAAATCCCAACGGCACCCAGAAGTGGAAATTCCCGACAAGTGGCGTGATTTATTCATCGCCTGCAATCGGTGCTGACGGCACTATCTATGTCGGAAGCGGTGATTCTTACCTTTACGCTATTGAAGGTAGTTCTGGATGGACAACTGCAGATTATCGGCAGTCAATGAAGGCATATGCAAATTCGAACTGGCCAAGATTCGGACAAAACAACTTCAATCTACACAGGGCAGTGCCAACTCTTCACAAATCACTTCCAATAGACAGATTCTTGAAGATACTAAATGAGAACAGATGCAAGAATCATCCAGGCGCCGAAGGATGCGAAGTTAATTAATTTATTTTTTCTTTTCACTATTTTTTTCCATTGCAATTAGACTTGCCATATTTTTGCATATAATCTCTTCCGGATGGAATGTTAAAGGATCGTTTGATAAAAAAATAGTAGTATAAATCATATTTTGATAAATCTAATCACTTGTTTCTTAAATTAACACAAAATATCACAGACTATTTATGATATATGATACATCGTTCATTTTATATCTCTACTTCTCCTTCTAATTATCGGTGTTATAATGAAAGATGGCGTATTTTATGGAAAAGGTGTAAACAAGATAAAAAACGAATATCCTGAAATATTCGAGGCTATAGTAAAGCTCGACGAAGCAGTTTTTACAGGAAAAGTACTTGACTATAGAACTCAAAAATTAGTTGCACTTGGAATAACAGCGGCAAGAGCAGATGAAAGCGCAACAAAAAGACAGATGATGTCCGGTATGAATGAATTTAATATAACAAAGGACGAGATAGTTGATGTCTTAAGGGTCGTCCTCTTAACTTCAGGCATGCCAGCATTTAACAAAGGGATGAGAATCTTAGATGAGATAGAAAAACAATAATTAAATTTTCTCTTTTCTCATAATGGGAATATCTCAACATCAGAGCTCTGAAAACCTGTATCAAATATCCTGATATATTTCAAGATATCCTCAAAGTGACCTCTTATCTTACTATCTTCTTCCCCATATGGATAGTAAGCAAAGAAAAGGTAGGTTCTAGTTTTCTCTGTGATCATTGTCCTTCTATCCGGGCCAAACAATACACTTGATATTATGCCAAATTCATCTTGGGTAGTAATGTCTTCTGGCTTTAATTTCATCTCTTTCCCGCTGATATTCATATATTCTTCGTTACCTTTCGCTATCTTTGTATTAAGGCCACCCTTGATGCGATCAAGGTCATGGCCAGCCGTTAGATACATATTCTTCAGCTCGGCCATAAACATCGCCTCAACAACAGTATACTGTGAAGGGAAGCTCTTGCCACTAGTTATCGATTTAATCTGGTATTCAATCGGGTAGTTCTTCCCAAATTTTTTAAAGAATTGATTGTATTTTTTTATAGTTTCAGACTCTAGGTAATCTTTTGCATTATCCCTTATATCTGTCTCTATCCTTCTCTTTTCCTTCTCTAGCGATTCATCAATTTTTTTGTTTTCTAAATTTCTAATTTCAATAGTAGATACTATTAGATCGGGAAAATAATCCTTGAGAGTATTTAAAACATCCACCTTTATGATTATAATTCTCTAGATTGATTTAAATTTTTATTGAAAAAAGAGCGGTAAAGATTTTAAAGTTGAGCCCATCTAATAACAAGGAGAGAATATGATTTGTAAAAATTGTGGTAAGGAGATAGAAGACACTGCAAAATACTGCGCAGAGTGTGGCTATTCAACGGCCAAGAGGGAGGAATTCTACGTTGATTCAGACCACTTGATAGAGGAAATAAAGAAGATCATAGATGAAGGTATAGCAACAAGGATTATTATCAAAGATGAAAACGATAAATTGCTTCTAGATATCCCTCTTGCAGCTGGTCTCGTCGGCGCATTGATTGCACCATGGCTCGCAGCACTTGGTGCCATAGCTGCTCTAGTTGTAAAATGCAAGATAGTTGTAGAAAAACCAAATTAATTTTTTTATTTTTCTTCTAGTAAATTATTTAAATTAGTCAAACTCATACAGATAGGTGAGAAAATGAACCCTTCCGATGATATAATTATTATTGAAACTAAGAAGATTGATGTTGATAATCCAATAGTTCTAGAAGGAGTACCAGATATGGGGCTCGTTGGTTCAATAGCCGTAAGTCATCTGATACAAGAACAGAATTTTGAAGATGTTGGCTACATCAAGTCTGACCTTTTCCCTCCCGTAATGGTAGTCCATTCCAGAAAAGTGTTAAATCCTATAAGGATATTTCAAAAGGACAATATAATTGCAATACTCTCTGAAATCCCAATTGACCCAAACCCAGGATATATGCTATCTAAAAGACTCACTGAATGGTATAAAGAAAAAGGCGTAGAACTTATAATCTCTATAAGTGGAACACCTTTCCAAGAACGAATTGATATCGATGAACCGGAAGTTTTTGGGACATCAAACAATGAAGAGATATTGAAAAAAATGGAGGATTCAGGAGTTAAGATCCTTGAAGAAGGTTTTGTTTCTGGGTTTTATGCATTAATTCTTAAGAATTCCATCGAACTAAATCTAAATTCATCAGTTTTACTTGCGCAGTGCTATCCAAGTTATCCTGATCCAGGGGCCGCCGCTTCAATTCTTAAGATATTGAATAAAATGACAGGCTTGAATGTAGATTTTAAACAGCTGATTGAACAAGCTGAAGATCTAAAGGTCAACTATAGAGCACTTATGGAGCAGACAAACGCTTCAATCCAGAGGGAAAGTAAAGTTGATGTACCGACCATGTACAGGTAGATACCATGATAAGAAGGTACTATATTATCACAAGAGATTCAAATCATTCATTTAAAGAAGATTATTGGCATATTAACTACTGCAGTTGCAATAATATTGAACCTCTAACAGAGTTTGTCGAGACAAATGAAGCCTTAATTGCAACTTTGGATATGCCTTGCGTTGAGAAGGAAAAAATAGAGGTAACATCTGAAGAAAACTGCGTTAGGATATTTGCACCTACAACAAAAGGATTTTGCTTTAAGAGGGATATAAATCTTCCATTTTCTACTGACCCAGAAAAAGTCCGCGCTACTTATAAGAAAGGGATCCTAGCCATTGAAATACCAAAAAAAGTTAAACATTATAAAATAGAAATAAAATAATCATTTCCATTTTTCTAAGGCTTTTCTAAGCTCTTCATGAGTCTTTGCGTACTCCGGGAGTGATATCCCTTCCATGACGGCATCTACAGCCTGTCGCATGGCAGCTGCACCTTTTATAGTCCCATCGGGGTGTCCGTGTATCCCTCCCCCAGCCTGGACTATTGTGTCATCTCCCATGAACTGAACTATGGCAGGTATGTGGCCCGGGTGAAGTCCGCCTGAATTTACTGGAAAGCATGGATTCAAACCAAAAAGGTCAGATACAATCTTCTCCTTATTTTTAAGCACTTCTTCGATCTCACCTTCCATCTTGCCAACTACACTGCCTACATGCAGCTGGTCAATCCCTGCAAGCCTTGAAAGAAGTGACAACACTGGCATCGAAATGCCTTGCCTTTCGTTTCGTGTTATAGCTGCATGCATGGCCCTGTGTCCATGTATTATCATCTTAAATCCCTGATCCCTTATCTCTTGAACTTTTGAAAATCCAGCAACTAGGATGTCAACCATTATGCAAGCCCCACCATGGTCTTTTACAAACTGGGCTCTTTCTGTCATGTTTACCCCCGTTATATTTGGGGCATAGAGTTTCTTTTCTCCAGTTTCACTTTCTGCTCTGTCGAGGGCATCAAGAACCTTTATGACTCTATCTTCAAAAGGGCAAAATCTCTGATTTGTGAGATTCTCATCGTCCTTTACAAAATCGCATCCCCCATACCACGATTCATAAGAGAGGCTGGCAGTATCTTCTGGATTTAGCCCAACTTTTGGCTTGACTATGGTGCCTATATGCGGTCTTCTGGTCTTATCTGTCTTCATGTATTTCCTTACGCCCTCGATTCCATATTCTGGGCCTTTGAAAGTTTTAATGTATTTCTGAGGCATATCAACATCAATTAGTCTTGCCTTTGGTATTATCTTCATACCTAGAATGTTCCCTGCAATATCAGATAGAATTTGTGGAACTGAATTATCTTCAAACAACTCTATTGGGTAAGCAACTTTGATGTATGCCGCTTTATTGTCCTCAATCTCATAGAGCTCTTTAGCATAAAAAACAAAAGCCGACAAACTAGAGGCATATCCCTTTGAAGTTTTAAGAGGCGTCCAGGTTCCGTTGGAAGATTCCTTTGCAAGCTCTCCAGCATTTTTTATCACGTCATCTGTTTCGATGTAGAAATCTGCAATCAAATAGAAATCTTTGTCAATATCCTCTCCAATTCTTACAAAATCCATCTAATCACCTTATTAATTTGAGAGAGGAATTATTTAAATTTAAGTGATTTGATAATAAAAGAGAAATTAAATTAAGAAAAGTTTATTAAAATCAGTTTTTTTCAACTTGAATTTCAACATCGTCAATGTACCAGCCACGGTAATCATTTGCTAATTCATCGCTCATGTCAAAATAGAAGCCTATCTCGATAACTTTTCCGTTATAACTTGAGAGATCATAGCTTTTTTGAAGCCAAAGTTGCATTGGGTCGCTGTGTAACTGATCTAGGTCTTCCCAGTCCCCATTTCCAACTTCCCTTACCTGGATAAATCTTTGGTCGTAAAGTTTGCCCATATTTTCAGTTTGATACCAGTACCAAAATGTTAAAGTTGCATTAGTTGAACCTTTTAGATTTATAGGGGGTGAAACAAGTCTACCGCTGTTAGCAGTTCCAGAATCATAGTTTCCTGTAAGGTCATTCCCGTACCAAAAACTTGAAACTCCACTGTTAGCGTTTCTGTATTGTGACGTTTCATCTACGATATGCCACATACCTGTTGCTTCCCATCCAGCCGAGCTCTTTTCAAAATTATAAACATAATTATTGCTGAATACAGGCACAGCAACAATCAAAGATAAAACCGCCATTGACAATAGAGCAATTCCAATCTTTTTCACTGAAATCACCTTCATGTTATAAGCTACCATGGGCCCAATTTATAAGCCTTTCTGCAAATATATTATATTTATTATTAAATTATTAAACTATATTTGTATTTTCGATTATTATTTATAATAATAAATAAAACAAATTAAAATTTAAAAATGATACCAATATTAAGATTTTTATACTAATCGTGACATGTACTGGAAGAATCTTAAAACTAATACTGCGTAGATCACTACCAAAATGCACAAGAAAACGATTATTTTAGGTTTCTTAAGATTGAATATTATTTCTGGGTGTAGGAATATCCCGAAGAATAACAGAAACAATCCTAAAAGATGACTTGGTACATATTCTATCCCCATATAAGGCAGTATATTAAATCCCATGAATGCAAATACAGTCACAAATAATCCGACTGCCATTAAAAACTCTGAAAGCTTTCTTAAATTAGTTTCTGATATCACAACAATACCTATTTTTTTGTAAGTTCATCAAGTATTCTCATACCTTTTATGAAGGCTGGCTGGCCCGATAATAAGAGAACTACCCTCAAAACATCAGCTATCTCTTCCGGAGTTACCTTTAATTCCTTCATTGCTGAGCGCATCTGTTTTTCTGTGGCAGTTTCATCGCAGTTACCTGCAGTAATCCCAATCGCAATAAGCTTCTGCGTTTTGTAGTCAAGGACCTTCCCCGTATATACAACTTCGTTAAGATTTTTTATAACTTCGTAAATCTCTGGATAATCTTTCTTTACCTTTCCCATCCCTTTTCCATAAAACACGTCGTACTTCATTTTATCACAAGTACTTATTCATTTTATTCTATATAAATATAAGTATTTGTGAATAACCAATCAAAAGACATTTAACGAGTTTTCCCATCTTGACATCAATGGAGGGATTATTGCTTCTTTCTATAGGTTTTGGGGTCGGTTTATCAGGGGCAATTGCACCGGGCCCATTATTCATGGCTACAATAAAGGACACGTTGAAATACGGGTCACTATCAGGTCCAATGATATGCGTTGGACATCTTTTTGTAGAAATCCCAATAATAATAGGTCTCTCACTTGGTATATCTTACGTGATTAATATACCCATCGTAAGGGCGTTGATAGGTCTAATCGGTGGCGTGAGTCTAGCTTATCTTGGAATCCAGATAATAAAAGGCAGGAAAAAATTTGAAAAGATTTCTGAAGAGAGCATGAAGGATATTCAAATAGATAGCATTAGAATCAAGAAGGATTATATGCTCCCGATGAAAACTGGATTCATATTCACAATTTTAAATCCAGCGATGTTTATCTGGTGGTTTACTGTAGGAAATGGTCTTGTGATGAGGGGGCTTGCGATTGGATTTATGGGAGTATTCTTACTATTTATTGGCCACTGGTTTTCTGACTTGTCATGGTATACATTTCTTTCCTTTTCAATTTCAAAAGGTAAAAAGTTCATAAGTGCTAAAGTCTACGAGGCAATCCTTTTTGTTTGTGGTGTTTTCTTGGTATCTCTCGGGGTGTATTTCTTATATGGCGCCCTCCCTTACTTAAGCCACTATGTCTAATATTTTTATATTAAAAAGTTTAAAGATAGTATATGCTTGAGATAGATGGCAGTTTTGGGGAAGGTGGCGGTCAAATTCTAAGGACTTCGCTTGCATTTTCTATTCTAACTGATATTCCCGTTCATGTCTATAACATAAGGAGAAATAGACCACGAGAAGGATTGGCACCACAGCATTTGAAAACAATATCGGCTTTAGAAGCCTTGACAGGTTCAAAAGTTGAAGGGAACTCTATAAGTTCAACTGAAATTAAATTTTTCCCAAAAAAAGAATTTAAAAGAAAGATTACAATTAACATTGGAACAGCAGGAAGCATTACGTTACTCTTGCAATCTCTCATGGTTATTTTACCCTTTTTAGAAAACAAAACAATTGTCGGTGTCTATGGAGGTACAGACGTCCCATGGAGCCCACAGGTAGACTACCTAAAGGAAGTTTCATTGCCAACTTTAGAGAGGATGGGATACAGAATTAATATCACGAAGGTGATAAGGGGCTACTACCCAGAAGGCGGAGGCTATGTTGAGATCGAAGCGTTTCCAATTAAAAAACTTAAACCAATTAGAATTGATAAATTTCAAAAATTAGAAAAGATCGATGGTGTTTCTTATTCTACAAACCTTCCTGAAAATGTGACAGAACGGCAAAAGAAATCTGCAAGAGGGATACTCTATAGAGATGGAATTACTCCCAATATCAAACTTCAAGTTGAAAAGGATTCTAGCCAAAGAATTGGATCAGGGCTATTCCTTTTCTCCAAAGACAAGAATTCAATTATTGGAGACGGGGCATTGGGCGCAAGAGGAAAAAGGGCCGAAGAGGTGGGTGAAGAAGGGGCAAAACAATTTCTAGAGAAATATTATCAAGGATTTGATTGTCACATGTCTGACCAGATAGTCCCATATATGGCTCTGGCAGAAGGGAGTTCCTCAATTTTTACTAAAAATACTTCTCATCTTGAAACAAATATTTCCATTTTGGAGAAATTTTACGATATTAAAGTTTTGTGGGAAGATTATATGCTAGAAATAGAGGGCATTGGATTTGAAAATGTTTATATAGATTGAACTTTAAGAAACTAAGGTGAGAGAATGGGAGACTTGAAGAAAGTATCTGAATTTGTTTATGAGATTGAGAAAAAAGGTGAGATGAAAGTACCGGCCAGAATATATGCTGATGATAAGCTTATTGTAAAAATGAAGGAAGACCTTACGTTAAAGCAGGCAGAGAATATATCGTGCCTTACAGGAATCGAGGGCTACTCTTTTGTCATGCCAGATGGGCACCAGGGGTATGGATTTCCCATAGGTGGCGTTGCCGCAATGGATTATGAAAATGGAATTATCTCTCCTGGAGGGGTGGGGTATGACATAAACTGCGGTGTCAGACTTCTAAAATCAAGCTTAACACATGATGACGTTTTTGGAAAAAGAAAAGAAATCATCGATTCAATATTCAAAAACGTTCCTTCCGGGCTTGGTTCACAGGGCAAGGTAAAATTATCCTCTAAGAATTTAGATGAGGTCCTGATGGTGGGGGCAAAATGGGCAGTTGATGAGGACTACGGCTGGAAAAAGGACTTGAAGCGTATTGAGAGTGAAGGAAGCATGGATGGAGACCCGAATAAAGTCAGTAGCAATGCAAAGAAGAGGGGGATGCCCCAGCTAGGGAGCCTTGGTAGCGGAAATCACTTCCTTGAAATGCAGGTTATCGATGAGATTTATGACGAGAAGACTGCTGCTGGATTTGGACTCAAAGAAGGACAGATCTGTTTTATGATGCATACAGGATCACGAGGATGTGGCCATCAGATATGTTCTGACTATATCCAAACAATGGAGGGCGCCCATAAAAAATACAATATTAAAATCCCCGATAGAGAACTTGTATGTGCGCCAATCCAGTCAAAGGAAGGAGAAGATTATTTCAAGGCAATGAGTTCAGGAGCTAACTTTGCATGGGCAAACAGGCAGATGATAACTCACTGGATAAGGGAATCCATAGGTAAAGTTTTTGATGAAGATCCAGAAGATTTAGGGTTAGAAATACTATACGATGTTGCCCATAATATAGCCAAGATTGAAAAGCACAACGGAAAGAAATACTGCGTCCATAGAAAAGGTGCAACAAGGGCATTCTGGAAGGGAAGAGATGAACTGCCAAAAGAGTATGAAGACTTCGGGCAGCCAGTTATAATCCCTGGCGACATGGGAACTGCGTCTTACATAATGGTCGGGGTAAAATCATCAAGTCAAACGTTTGGGTCAACATGTCACGGAGCTGGAAGAGTTCTTTCAAGAAGTGCGGCGATTAAGAAATTTAGAGGCGAGGACATAATCAAAATGCTTGAAAAGCAAAATATATATGTCAAAGCCGCTTCTCCAAAGGTCGTTGCCGAAGAAGCTCCTGATGTATACAAAGATATTCATAACGTAGTGGACGTATGTGATAAAGCAGGGCTTGCAAAGAAAGTTGCAAAACTTAGGCCGATAGGGGTAGCTAAAGGATAATTAATCCTTTGCGTATCCCTCGACACTTTGGTCCCACATCTTGTAAAAGAAATCCCTTGTTTTCTTTAGTATAGTCTTGTCGTTAGTTATTATCCCCGCTTCAAAGTGGTCATAGAAGCTGTCTCTTGTAAGGTCCGAAGAAGAAATTATTGATTCTCTATCATCAGAGATTAAGAATCTAGCATGGCATTCCCTGTTTACTCTGACCTCTGCGCCATTTTTCTTTAAGATTTTGAATGCTTTTTTATTGCCTGGTCTTGTGATGTGTCTGAATATTGCCTTGACCTTTGCACCTTTTTTCACAACATCTATAATAAACGAAACAATGGAATCATCAAGATATCCTGCGATAAGAAGTTCATTCTGAGTGTTTTCTATGAGATTAATGGTTCTATCCTTTAGAATCTTGTCTTGAGGGGTGGTAACGATTAAGTCAAATGGAGATTCCAACGGCGGTAATTTTTCGTAAGTTACCTTCTTAGTTGATATCTCTTCAGCTTCAGCGATCTGTTCTAAAGTATAATAGACTCCAAGATCTGCTACCACGCATTCTGTAATCTTACTGAGTTCCTCCCACAACTCTTCTAGTTTTTTAGGATCTCCATGATTTAAAAATACTTTTTTTGGTGGTTCTTCAAAAGATGACACATAATCGATTAGATCTGGATGGGAAGCATGGGCGGAGAATTCAATCCATTCTACCCTTGAATTAATCTTTCTTAGTTTCCCATCCTCGTCTTTAAATTCTCTTAAGCCATCTAAAATTTGTCTGCCAAAAGTTTCTTCAACTTGGTAACCAACTAATAAAAGTGTGTTTTTTTCGTCAGGTGCCCATGATTTGAAATAATCGATAACTGGACCTCCAGACATCATTCCCGCAGTAGTAACGACTATTATCGGCTCAGGTGACTGAATTATTTTCTTTCTGTTCCAAACCTCTCTAAACATTTTGCTGTTGAAAGGATTTTCTTTTCTGAAGAGATTTATCATCTTTTGATTCATCCAGTCGGGGTAGTTGTCGTAGATGTCATTTGCTTTGATAAGCATGCCCTCAAGGTATATGGGCTGCGATATCTCTCCCCTTTCCTTTGCCTCTTTTAGAATCATCATTATATTTTGGGCTCTGTCTATCGCAAAAACAGGTATCAAGACATTTCCTTTCTTCTTTTTTGTTTCTTTAATTACTCGGATCAGGTCCTTTTCTCTATGTTCTATTGGTGGATGCACGTCACTTTTCATTCCATAAGTTGACTCTAGTATTAGGTAGTCCACTCCAGGTATTCCTTTTTTAACTGGATTTAAAGTTCTAACATCAGAGCCGATATCCCCTGTATAAACAATTCTTCCGTAAGGCGTGTCAAGACATATTTGAGCTGCACCCAATATATGGCCAGCATCATAAAAAGTAAGAGATATGTCTTCATTTATGTAGACCTTTTCTTCATAGTTAAGAGCTACTGCTCTAGCGATCTCTTTTCGTATATCTTCTTGGTAATAAGGAACCTTTTCTCCTTGAAGCTCTTGGACTTTGATAAAATCTTTTTGGATTAAAAGTGCCAGGTCCATAGTTGGCTTAGTAAAGTATATGGGGCCGTTATATCCAAGAGAATAAAGACGAGGCGCATATCCAGAATGGTCAAGATGTGCGTGAGAGATAATAACAGCTTCAATTGCGGATATGTTAACATCTGATAAATCAGGATACATCCCTTCCCCAGAAAGCTTTACTCCGCAATCCAAAATAAATATTCGTCCATCAATATCAACTTCAACGCAAGATTTTCCAACCTCGCCAGCACCACCTAACCATCTAAGCTTCATGGGCTTTCAAAAGTAACAACCTTTAAATGTTTTATGAATTATTAACTAACATGGAACTTCAGTATCATATTAAATGTAAGGATGGCGATATATTCCCTTATGTCATCATGCCGGGAGATCCGAACAGGGTCAATTTGATCGGGAGCTTTATGGAGGATGTTAAGCAAATTGCATCTAACAGAGAGTATACTACAATTTCGGGATATTACAGAGGTGTTGGAATAAGTGTCACTTCTACAGGAATTGGCGCACCTTCCACTTCGATTGCAATAGAAGAACTTGCAAGGATTGGTGCAAAGACTTTGATTAGGGTAGGGAGCACTGGGGCATTGGAAGAAACAATAAAGTGTGGGGATTTAATCATAAACACAGCTTCAGTCAGATATGATGGTGCAACAAAAGATTACGTCAATCCATTTTACCCTGCAGTTGCATCCTATGAAGTGACTCTTGCACTGATAGAGGCCTGTGAAAAATTGCAGTATAAATATCACGTTGGGATTGGCGCCAGCAGAGACACATTTTATGGAGGGCAGGAGAGGCCCTCTTTTAAAGATTACCACCAGTCTTTTATGAACAATCTGATAGATGATCTTGAAAAAGCCAAAGTCTTAAATTTGGAGATGGAGGCATCTACAGTTTTTACACTTTCAAGTCTTTTTAGCCTTAGGGCGGGAGCAATACTTGCCGTATTTGGAAATCGTAAGACACAGGAGTTTGAGGTCAAAGGAGAAGCAGACGCAGCAAAAGCAACGCTTGAGTCGATAAACATCCTCTCAGATTGGGATAAGATTAA
>JAHKLW010000027.1 GCA_020854815.1 Methanofastidiosum sp.
TACCAGACTAGAAACTTTCTCTGGTCTTTGATCAGCACCCTGACCTATACAGCCAGGAAGTAGAAATACCAGAATCAATAAAATAGCAAGATATTTTTTCAAATTTATCACTTCCAATAACTCGTTTTAATAGGATTTTAAAAAATTAACGATTAAAATAAGAAAAAGAAATTAAACAAGAAGGCAAAAGTCATAAATACTAATCATATATTTTAGAGTAGAGGATCAAAAATGGAATCATTAAAATTTCCAATAATAATAGAAAAGGATTCAGATGGGTATTTTGCATTCTGCCCCGATATTGAGGGATGCTACACTCAAGGGGACACCTACGAGGAAGTCATAGAAAATATTAAAGATGTTATTAAACTACTTTTAGAGGAAATGAGCGAAACAGGACAAAAGTTACCAGAAAATCAGAATGTAAGCTTTACTACAGTTGAAGTGGCAATATGAAAGAGAAACTTCCAAGAGTTAGTCCTGATAAAATAATAAAAGCATTGATAAAACTTGGATTCTCAGAAGTAAGACAAAGTGGAAGTCATAAAATATTCAAGAATGAATCGGGAATACGAATAACAGTACCTTATCATTCTGGGAAAACTATCCACCCAAAAGTATTAAGAGAAATACTAAACAGTTTAGAGATTACGATAGAAGATTTGAAGAAATTATTTTGAACCTACATTGTTGAATTAGAAATAAGAAAAGAAGAAAAGATCAAAAATTAAAGATTCTTTTTCTTTATCTTTATTAATGAAGGTTCATAGCAATACTTAAAAACACTCAATTGTAGTAATATTTATGGAAATAATTGTCCATGCGAGAATAAAAAACGGAATTATTTACCCTCTTGAGAAAATTAACATCGAGGATAAGGAAGTTTTAGTTAAAATAGACGATAAAATATCTGATAGATCTGCTTTTAGTGTAAGTTTTGACGTTTCTGATGAAGTATTCCAAGAGATATTGGAAGATGAAGATATATTTTGAGTGTAAATATTAATCTATTACATGAAGATGCTTTCATAGATACCAACATATTTCTTTACACGATAAAATCAAATAATAAATTTAGTAGGGATTGCAGGGGCTATATATCAAAAGTAAAATATGGCGAAGTTCTAGGGTATGTATCTCCATTAGTTATTAGTGAATTATTCTACAAACTGATAATGATTTAAATATCAGAAACAAAGAAATTAGACCCATCTAAATCAAAAATTTATTTAAAAGAAAATCCAAGTATAATTCCTAAACTTAAAAAATCAAGTAAGGTCATTGAAGAATTATATATGTATGAAGGAATCAAAATCCTGCAACTTGGTGAAGAAATATCCAAACTTTCATTTGACTTATCGAAAGAATACGGACTTTTACCAAACGATGCGATCCACGCTGCCAGTTGCAAATACTATGACATCAAGAATATAGCGACAAATGACAGCGACTTTGAAAGTCTGGAAGCCTTAGAAGAAGAATTGGGCTTACTTTTATGATGTTTTCATGAAACTGTTTTTTTCATAGATATCACCACACCGGAGAGTTACTTTTCTTGGTCTTCATCTACCTCCAAATCCTCTACAGGAACATCCAATCCTAACTCATTTATAATTCCCCAGAACTCATCCTTCTTCCTTATTTTGTGCTGATCCTCGTAAGTTTCACCTATTCCCTTTATTAGAGAAAATGACATGAAGAAGAGGACAACTGCCAAGGGAAGTCCAGCAATTATAACTGCAGTTTGAAGTGTCTCTAAGGCCAACTCCCCCCCTATAATCAATAAGGTTGCAGCCAAAACACCTTCTAGGAGAGCCCAGAATACCCTTTGGCGCTTTGGAGCGCCTAGAACGCCGCTTGATGTAAGCTTGTTTACAACTAAAGATCCGGAGTCTGAGGAGGTGATAAAGAATGTCATGACTAAGAGAGTAATTAGGACAAAAAGAGCAAGCCTAACTGCTTCGGCTGCTAGTGGAATGTTCAAAAGATTAATCATTTCAAAAAGTGCCACAGGATAGTTATCCTGGACAGTCTGAAAGAGAGAGCCACCTGAAAGTCCATCGACAAATATGGCACTTCCTCCAAATACAGACAGCCAGAAAAACGATATTAGTGACGGTATAAATAATACACCCACTATAAACTCTCTTATTGTTCTTCCTTTAGAGATTCTTGCAATAAACATCCCGACAAATGGAGACCATGATATCCACCAGGCGAGATAGAATATAGTCCATGCGCCCTGCCAATTAGAGTCTCCAGTTGTTGATAGAAATGTTGCATACTGAACGATATTTCCAAAGTAGACGCCTATAGAGTTTACAAAAAGTCGCAATATGTAAGTTGTGGGCCCCAATAAAAATATCAACATCATAAACACGAAGGCAATCCTCATATTAACTTCAGATAAAAATCGTACACCTTTGTGTATACCCGCCATCACAGATACTGTTGCAAGAAGCGTTACCACAATTATTATCCCCACCTGGATCCCTGTGCTTACCCCTATGTTAAAAATGTAATCAAGGCCGCTATTTATCTGCAATGTTCCAAGACCAAGAGATGTTGCAAGCCCAAACATTGTGGCCAATACCGCAAAGGTATCTATGATATCCCCATGTATGCCGTAAATCTTATCCTTTAAGAAAGGGTAGAATACAGACCTAATTGATAGGGGAAGTTTTCTGTTAAATGCAAAGTAGGCCAATCCTAGCCCAATCAAAGTATAGATTCCCCAAGGATGGAGCCCCCAGTGAAGAAATGTTGATGCTAGTGCTGATACTGCGGGATCAGCGCTTTCAAATATTGGTGGAGCATTGATAAAGTGCGTTAGCGGTTCTCCTACAGCCCAAAACATTAATCCTATGCCCATCCCGGCTGATATAAGCATAGAGTACCAGGCAATCTTAGAAAACTCTGGCACACTATCTATGCCGCCGATTCTGACATTTCCCAGCTTTGAAAGAGCTAAACCTATACAGATAAGCAAAAATATGTTACTAGAAAGGATGAAAACCCAATCAAAGTTTGTAAGTATTGCACTATTTATAGACTGCAAGAGCTTATTTGCCCTATCCAGTTGTAAAAGCGCATAAAGGGCAAAAATCAGAATGAAGACCCCACTTGTAACAGATACAAACAGGTTCATATTAAATCCATACTTTGTAAAGTTTCTCTCTTCGATACGTTTGTCCACCTATATCACCTTCTAAAGCTTTAAAAAACAGCTTAAAGGGCTAGGGAAGGGTCTTATTTAAATCTTTTTGATTTTTTGAAAGTCCTGGAAGGCTTAAAATAAGAAAAGATCAAAAATTAAAGATTCTTTTTCCTGATTTTGATTGATGAAAGTTCATGGCAATACTTAAAAACTTTCAAATGCAATTTTTATTTATGGGAATAATAATCCATGCAAGGATAAAGGACGGAATAATCAAAACTGACGAGGATCTTAAGAAACTTGGGATGGAAGGCGAAAAGGTCATTTTAGAGATAAGAAGGTCAAAAATAGATGAAATAGAAAAGAGACTTGTTCAATCAAAAAAAGAGCTGATTGATGAGAGCATAGAAATGACCGAATATGGTGTAGATATTGAATAAGCTCTAAAGTATTTGTCGATTCAAATATTTTTACATACTTTCTTTTGAAACGTGAAGAATATTATAACTTGACAAAAAATTTTCTAAAAAGAGTTGATGAAAGAGAAATTATAGGAGTAATCAATTCCGTTGTTATTTCTGAAACTTATTTTAATTATATACGAATTAAAATAAGTGAAAAATATAGAATAAATCTAAAAGACGTTGTAAAAAAGATAAAGGAAGATTCCCAAATCTTAGGTGAGATTTCTATTGATGTTGTTGTTGATACATTTAGATTGGACAATTTGAATATTTTAGAATATAATTCAGAAATATCAATTAAAGAGTTTATAGTTAGGTATTCACTCCTCCCAAACGATGCGATCCACGCTGCTACTTGCAAATACTATGACATCAAGAATATAGCGACAAACGACAGCGACTTTGAAAGGGTCGATTTTTTGAAAGTCTGGAAGCCTTAAAATAAGAAAAGAAGAACAAGATCAAAAATTAAAGATTCTTTTTCTTTATTTTGATCGATGATGGCGGTAGCCAGGATTTTGAACATTTCATTCTAGTTCTAAAGTTTTTTTTACAATGTCTAAAACAAACTTTACATCATCTATGGCCCTTATTGCGTCACTTTGAGCATATTCTTCAGAAGGTAAAAAGTCTTCAGCACCGTAGAAGCTTACCTCCCTTTCTTTTCTTAATGTTTTGGAGATAGTTCTTATTTTATCAGAATTAGATAAGAATGGCTCTTTTAAAAAGTCTTTATTTTTATCTAGGATAATACTAACATCGTGCATAGTCGGGACAATCAGCCCCATATCTAGTAAGACGGCCTTTAATAAAAGCTCCACAGTTTCCTGGGCTTCTCTTACTACTTCTGCATACCCTTCTCTTTTGAGATATTCATCCAATACTTCATATCTAATACTGGCACGTTTTAAATAGTCTTCTGAAAGTTTATCCAACTTTTATACCCTCTAATATCTTTTTATTATTAAGGACAAAGTATTCAAAACTGCCACACTTTTCCTTTCTTGTTTTACACTCATTCATTAAATTCTTATATTTCAAAAGTAAATTTTCCATGAAATTATCTCTATCAAATATGATAATTCTTTTTGTAACCATGTCAAGATAAAGAGGATTAAAACACAAGGATTCTTTTTCTGTTAGAATTAAAGGTGATATCTCTGAGCATATATTATCATCGTAAAGCTTGAGGCTTAAATTTAAAAGAGGGGATTCAATATCATTAACAAATTCTCTTATTCTTTCTCTCCTGTTCTTATCTGTTTTAATTACAATAAATAAATCAATATCTGAATCAAACTTATTCTCTTCCCTTGCATAAGATCCATAGACAACAAGGGACACTAAGGCATCACCATAATACTCTTTGATTTTGCAAAAAAGTTTATTTATATACTCTTGATGATTTTTAGTAAAAAACTTCATTATAACACAGTGTATATTTATGTTTATAAAGATAATCGGCGATTAGGTATAGTTAATCAAATAAGAAAAGAAGAAAAAGATTAAAAATTAAGTTTATAGATTCTATTTCTTAAATCGAGTGACAATTTAGAGGATGTAATCCTATATTTCAATCTCAATAGAATTTTTTAATGCACTCTGGATTATTCCTGATTCATCTTTGATTTTCATAAATTCTTCATTAGTATAACAAAGGTAGTCAACATGTTTTTTAAAATGTATTTTCTTTAGAACAAGAGACATTCTATTAATTGACCTAATGTTTTTAAAATATGAAGAGACGAGTATAACGTCTATGTCAGAGTCTTCCCTGGCATCTCCCCTGACTCGGGATCCAAAAAGTATTATGCGATTGGGTTTGAACTCTTTTTTTATCATGGGCAAAGCTTCTCTTTGGAACTTTTCAATTAAGGGGTCAGACATTACTTTTCCTCCAACAACGCTTCATATCTATTTTTAAGTAATCTAAAAATCGTCTTTGTAGCATTTAATTAGTCATCGCAATGTCTTCAGTATATTCTTCAAATGGAACAGTATGGGATACATCTGGATATCTAGGAAAAAGTATAATCGTATGTTAAATCTTTAATTAAGTCTATTATATTTGCCTCTAGATTTAAGTCTTTGGCAAGTTCGTCTATGTGGTGTGATCTTGGGATTTCTCTTATATCAAGAACAAAAATACATTTCAGAAGTTTTTCAACTGCTTGATGGCATAGGAATGCAGTAATGTCATATCCTTTGATATCAATATTTTTTTTCAGCCATTTCCAGATCATGTAATGATTGTCTATACCATTTTTTAGCTATTATTATTGACATATTTTAAAGCCACCTACGTTACTAATGTAATATATTTCAAATCTTTATGGATTGTCGAAATATGGCCCAAATTTTTATAAATCCAATCCAATATAAAAGATAGAATAATATGGAGCTTTCCCAGAAAGAAATAGATCAATTCTTGAAGCTTTATCAAGGTCTCTTAATATATGTTGAAAAGAAGAAAAGAGAATCTAAAAAAGACTCATCAAGAAAAGTGATAATGAAAAAAGAATGGGTAGAGTTAAGAGATATTGTTTTGGATAATAGAGGAATTATTGATGAATATATAGATGATAATCCTTATAATTTTAAAAATGAGGAATTGAAAATCGTAAGACAGTGGAAGAATGGAATCTGTTCTAACTTTTTCATAATAAAATTTGAGAAAGAATACACCCATATGTATGACAACGAAAGTGGCAAATCTTATGGCGTCCTTTCTCTAAATGACCCAATATGCGAATTTATTGAATATACTCCTTCTTATGTCAGAACATTTCTTTTACCGTTTAAAGGCAAAATTGTATATGATGGCCTTCTCAATACAGACAACGTCTTTTTTTATGGGTCAACTTCAAAGTCAATAATGTCAATGTATAAGAAATCAATAGCAAAATATGGCCTTATAACATCCTTTGATCAGGAAATGAAAGAAAGTAGTGACGAAGAGCTTCTTAAATTCTATTTAAAAACTAAAGATAACGTCGGAATGTTTTATGAGGAAATAGAAGATATTATGGCGAAGAATCCTTCTCTCGAATATATCTTCCAGAAAGAGATTGGAAGAATTAACTCAAGAAAAATCAAATCTTCTCTAAAGAGTAATGGGGCAAAAGGATACTTTGCAGTTTTAATAGACACTGTTGTGTCGAGCGCTTCAAATAAATCTGACCTAAACAAAAGAATTGAGGAAGTAATCCCAAATGAAAAAAGGGATTGGATTTATGTTTTTAACATTTGAAGAATTTATGGAAGAAGCTAGCAAATGGTAATTTTTTTGGCAACTATATATCTAGTCACTCTCAATAATTTGACGCAACTCATTGATTGTTTTAAACTTAATCCCAGGTTCCCGATCTATCCCCAAAAGTTTGTCAATATATTTGGGATTGACTTCTAAATCAATACAATCCTCTTTGTATTTTGAGATGATGTAGTTTATGGCTTCAGAGTTGTCTTCAATCTTTGCCTGTTTTAAAATTCCTTTCAAAGTCCTGATCTTTAATTCATCGTGCAACGGAACTACACATCCTACCTTTCCATTTTCATCTTGCTTGACTAGAATAACATGGCTCCCTGCCTGCCTTATTGGTGTGAATCCCATTTTAGTTAGTATTTTGATTACCTTAATCCCTGGTAAAGAATTAAGTTTTGGCATTTAGAGTTACCTCAAAAGTGGTGAGCAATGGATTGGAATGTTTTTCTAAGGGGAATTCTTCTAAGTAAAGCTCAGTAGCCTCCTTTAGATTTGAAAGAGCTTCGTCTATTGTATATCCTTGGCTTACAGTCCCTATTTCTGGGCATTCTGCAACATACATGTCTTCATCCTTAAAAATAACAGCGCTAAACATCATCTAAGTACTATCTTCATGAAATGTATATAACTTTTACTGAAGTCTTTTACATTTTAGAATAAAAAAAATCAAAGTTTTAAATTGATTTTTTGGAAGCCTGAAAAGAAGAAAAAGATTAAAAAATTAAAGACTAAAGCTTCCAGTTCCTGAGGTCTAGAATTCTCTGGTAATCAGGTTTGTTTGGAGTTGTTTTTTCTTGTAAAATCCCAATATTATAGTAAAGGTGGCTCAATAGATTTAATAGGCTCCCAGAAAGCTTGTATGGTGAGTTAAACTCAAAATCAGTGTCGACTGTGACTAGACCTTCATACTTTGTAGGGTGCAAAAACCAGCCATGGTAGGCCTCTTCCCTTGTAAGGCTTAGCGCCATCTTTCCAAATATCTCCCTCATCTTTAAAGCTGCCATTGAAGCTATCGGGTGTTTATTTAATGATGCTATGAATATTATGGCGTTATAATTTAGCTCATTTAGTAGAAGTTTGTCTTCAAAGGGCGAATTTAGTTTAACTCTGTCAAGTAGGTATATCATGCCGGCATAAGTAGTAACATTGTAAAAAGGCGGCTCCTTCTCAGCAGGTAAAGTTATGCACTTCGAAGAGTATTCTCTAGATGGGGCGTTGGGGTTGCAGGTTAAAAGAACTGGATCATTAAAGTGCTTTGTAACGTCAATAGAGTCCTTGCCGCCTGAGGCAGAGATAACGCAGACTTTTTGGTCTTTTGGTAGCCTTTTTATCTCTTCAGCCCTGAAAACAGTCCCGTTGAAACGCATGGCGTAAAGCCTTGCTATGTGGAATGCATTGCCGTTACCTATAAATGCACTGCCGCTAAGGTCAGGGAGTTCTATACCCCCATTGTCTATCTTTTCGATTATTTCAGGTATTTTTGCAACATATCTGTTTAGGGTCATCTATTCTTCACCAACAATTCTTTTTACATCTTTCAAAATATAATCAAGAGTCTCTTCATCAGAGGCTTCTGCAGTGATGCGTAATAGCGCCTCAGTATTTGATGGCCTGACATTTACCCACCAACTTCTATCTGAAATAGTAATTCCGTCTAGTTCTTCTATATTTTTACCTTTAAATAATTTTTTGAGTTCAGTTATCTTCTCTATCGGGTTTGTTGTCCTGACATTTATCTCCCCGCTGTGTCGGTACTTAGTAAGTTCATCTACCTGCTGGCCCAATGATTTATTATCAAGTGACTTTAATACATAGTATAGTGCTAAAAGTGGGGATTCAAAGGAGCCTATCTCCTTGAAATAGAAGTGATTTGAGAATTCTCCGGCAAAAACTGCGCCTTCCTTCTTCATTAATTTTTTTATGAATGGGTGGCCCACCCTGGATTTTACAGGGATGCCTCCAGAGGATTCTATAAGTTCTGGGACAGCTTTAGATGATCTTAGGTCATAGAGGATTTTAGAGTTCTTCTGTTCTTCTAAGAGCTCTCTTGCTATAATAGCTGTCAAGATATCGCCTCTAACTTCTCTTCCCATCTCGTCAATGAATCCAATCCTGTCCCCGTCCCCGTCAAATATGATACCTATGTCACTATTAGTTTCTCTGACCTTTTCTCTAACGGCTTTTGTAGATTCAGCCCCTATAGAGTTGGGAGAGTGGCCCGGGAAATTCCCGTCAGGAGTTTCATTTAGAGATATCATTTCTGGGAATACCTCCTTTAGGATGCTGCACTCCACTCCAAGGGAGCCGTTAGAAAAATCAGAGACTATCCTGTATTTTTTAAGTTTTGAGAGCTTTGATATAAAGAATCCTCTGTATTCGTCTATTATGTCATTTCTCGTTTCTTTTATATGGAGTATTCTATTTGGTAAGTTGAATAATTTAAATTCTCTTTTTATCTCATCCTGGGGTGAGAGCGGAATGGCATTTCTACCGCATGCTTTAAACCCCGTATACTCTTTGGGGTTGTGGGATGCAGTGATCATGACGCCAAGGGAAAATCTATCCTTTGTCGCAAAATATAATAGCGGTGTTGATATAGCCCCAAGGTATATTACGTCTGATATTTCGTCCATGATGCCAGACATGAAGTAGTCTTTGATCTTCTCTGAGCCTATTCTGCTATCTATACCAACTGCTATTTCGTTATATGACCTGCCAAGAGCCCTTCCAAGGCTGTATGCGAACTCTTCATCAATCTGGCCTGGGTAAATCCCTCTAACATCATAGGCTTTAAATGGCATTTTTCTCAACTAGGCTTTAATGATTAGGCTTTTCCCTATATATAAGAATATGGAAAAAAATTAATCAAAAAACTAATTGAAATAAGTTTTATATTCTAGCCATATAAATATGATGTTAAGAATGAAAGATATTATCCGATTATTGGCATTATATTTATCAAAGATAGAAAAATAAAAATATAATACTGCCGATGGGCTGATATAATGATAATAAAAGGATTTGAATTTAATTTAAGAGAACTTGCTGGATCAATGGGAGATTTTGGCACTTTGTTGCCTTTAGCTATTGGATATATAGTTGTAAATGGACTTAATCCAGCAGGATTTCTTGTCATGCTGGGTCTTGTTAACATATTTTTAGGATTAGCATACAAGCTCCCTATGCCATTGCAGCCAAAAAAAACAGTTGCAACTGTCGCCATTGCACAAGGCTGGACACCCTCCCTTATTTATTCCACCGGATTCGGATTAGGGATTGTATGGCTATTTCTTTATTTTACAAATCTAATTCAAATAATTGTAAAATATACGCCTAAATCCGTTACAAGAGGGATTATTCTAGCACTAGGATTTACTCTATTTTTAACTGGATTTGAATTTTTCAAAACAGATATATTTATTGGCGTTATATCGATTTTAATTATATTAATCTTTAGAAAGAATACAAAACTGCCAGCAGCCATTTTATTATTTATCTTTGGTTTTTTATTAATCATTTTTAAGGGGCAACTAACTGGTATAATCGACATAGGATTTACACTTCCGCCAATTACTATTATTTCACTTGAAGACATGTATACCGGTATGATTATGGCGGGAATAGCCCAAATTCCCCTTACGTTGACAAATGCAGTTATAGCAGTCACTGCATTACTTAAAGAGTATTTCCCGGAAAAACCGGTACCTGAAAGAAAATTATTACTTAATACGGGAATTATTAATGTAATTGTTCCCTTCTTTGGAGGATTCCCCATGTGTCATGGGGCAGGTGGGCTAGCAGGCCAATATACTTTCGGCGCAAGAACTGGAGGGGCCAATATAATGGAAGGCTCGATAGAAATTAGTTTGGGCTTGTTTTTATCAAAATCTATTCTAAATTTATTTTCTGTATTTTCCATGAGCATAGTGGGGGCAATGCTATTATATGTATCCTACGAACTTGTTAAATTAGTTCAGGACATTAAATCTAATTCTGAGATATTTGTGATGATTCTTACGGCCATTATCTCTGTAGTTTCAAATATGGCAATTGGATTTATTACTGGAATTTTAGTATTTAATATTATAAAAAAAGTTAATTCATAAAAATAAGTGTTTACCGTAAAAAAATTAATCTAGATATCCAAGGTCTTTTAGTCTGTCCTTAACTAGCTTTTCATCTTCTTCTGAAAATTCTGCTTCATCGTCATCCTTTAGGACTTCTTCTATGACAAAGCTGACATAATCATCGACAGACTTAAACTCGCTGTCCTTGATATACTCTTTTATCTCTTCTATCAATCTTTTTGGTATCTTTACAGCTCCTAACTCTTCCATTACATCATCCCCACTATTATCTTTGAAAAATCAGTTATCTTCGGATTGTTTATATCCTTAAAAGATGTGCTCCAAAACCCGTATTCAGAGTGGTCCCCAAACTGTCCTATGGCCTTCATGCCGTGGTCTGAGAGGACTATGAAGTTGTGTTTTATTGCGCCAGCTATTTCATCGAGGTCTTTATATATCATCTTCATCATGAGGTTGTTGCCAAAGTTCAGGTGGCCGATTACATCTGCAACACTAAAGTATCCAAGTACAAAATCATAATTGCCTTCTAGTGCTTCTAAGAATTCTGTCTTTATTTTTCTATGGTGAGAAAAAGCATGTGCGTTGTAATCATTTCTTATCTTAGTTTTCTCTTCAGGTGAATCAGTAGCGAAGTATGCTTTTAATAACTCCCTTTCTTCTTCATGCTGTTTCTTATCATAGCTAAATCCTGGGAGATCTATTATCTTTGGATCCTGGAAGTTAAAGAAGAATGTTTCCTTGATATCAAACTGTTTGTTCCACATCTCTTTATCGCCTAGCTTTAGAATCTCCTTTTCCTTGTTCTCACCAGTCATAAATGAGCTCCATAAGACCATCGTCCTAGGTTGAGAGAACTCTGAAATATTAGTTTTTCCGTAATACTTCTGCTTTAGGTTTTCACACTGGTACTTTTCAACTAGCGCATATTCAAGAGCATCAATTGCAAGAACAACTAGCATATCTTCTCCCCCTTAACTATGCCACCGGCAACTGTTACCTCTTTTCCGAGTACGAATCTGCCAGTTTCTGGTATATCTAAGAAATCATCCACCACAATCTCTTTGTCTGTTTTTATCACAACATCCGCTGCTTCCCTGTTCTTTATTACTCCCAAATCACTTACCAATAGCTCAAGGGTCGATGAGTCTATTAGTTTTATGATGGATTCTACCCTACACATAACTTCCTGCGTTGCGCATCTTAACATGATTGGAGTGCCGAGTTTGTACGGCATTTTATCCATCCAGAATATGCTGGCCCTAAAGCTACTAGTTACATTATAGGAGCTGTCATTTGAATCGACAATTATATTCCCTCTGTCAACGAATAGCTTATCAAGAGTTGTGAGCCCTATCGATTTTCCGGGCTCTGCCTCTTCTGGATTTTTAAGGAACTCTTCGATTGACTTTACCTTTGTCTTTTCTCCTGATGGGAGGACTGTAACAGCTTGATCTTTCTTTAATAGCCCGCTTTCCACCCTTCCTGCAATGATTCTCTTATCAAAGTTGTACACATCCTGGACTGCAAATCGCAAGGGCTTTTCAACTGACCTTTCCTTTGGCACAAACGAGTCAAGCGCTTCTAGGACAGTCGGACCCGAATACCAGGATAGATTAAAGGTGCTTGATGCGACAAAATCACCATTTTTTGCAGATATCGGGATGATGTATGAGGGTTTTATGCCAATCTCCCTTAGGAAATTTAGTAGGTCAGCTTTTATCGATTCAAATTTTTCCCTATCAAAGCTTATTAGATCCATCTTGTTTATTACTGCTATAACTTGAGTTATACCGAGCATGCTCAAAATATATGCGTGGCGCTTAGTCTGCTCCCTAACGCCTTCCTCCGCATCAACAATCAAGATGGCTGCTTCTGCTTGGGACGCGCCTGTTATCATATTCTTTAGAAATTCCACATGGCCCGGAGCATCGATTATCACATAGTTTCTCTTTTTTGTCTTAAAGAAGGTCTGGGTAGTTTCTATCGTGATGCCCTGCTCTCTCTCTTCTTCTAAGTGGTCCATCACATAGCCAAATTCCATTTCTTTCCCAAGGCTATCGCAGATGCTCTTTATTTCATCTATCTTTTCCTTTGGTATTGAGCCAGAGTCAAATAATAGCCTGCCTATTAGGGTGCTTTTCCCGTGGTCAACATGGCCTACTATGACAAATTTTAGATACCCCTCGTCCATAAAATCACCTAAATTAATGCCTTTATCAGTGTTGTCGAACCAAGTATTACAATAGCTATCCCCACAATCAGGGTGAACTTGTCAGTTTTCATCCTTTTAACTGAATATGCAGAAAAAGGAACAGACATTAGCGCACCTGCCATAAGAAACGGTGCTATTGACCAGTTGATTGTTTTCCCAAGGGCAAGGTATGTTATTAGTCCTACAATGCAGGTAAAGCTTTCTGCAAAGGATGTTATTGCTATGGAGCTCTTTGTATTGACGCCAGATAGGATCTGGCCAGATGTCACAAGGGGGCCGTACCCTCCACCTGATAAGCTCTTGTTAAATGAAGCTAGTGCCCCAAGGCCGACAATTTTTTTCCATGAGAATTTTGTTCCGCTTTTCCGTTTTACCAGTATCAGTATGCCCATCAAAAGGACTATTAGCCCTATGAAAGAGTTTAGTAGTAATTTAGATATATTAACGGCAATAAAAACAGCGAGTATACCGCCGATTGTGCTGCATAAAGCTAGGACTATCGCTATCTTAGAATCTATTGATTTTGGCATGTAACCAAGCTTCCCAAGCCTTTTCACGATTTCACTTTCTTTGTCATTTTCAAAATTAAAAGAGACATTGCCGACTCTGTGGTGCATGAATGCGGCAAATGCGCCGGTGAATAGTTCTGATAGTAAGATAGCAGGGACGACTGCCACAGCTGAAAATCCAAATAATAGGAGAAGTGGCGTTAATAAAGTTCCATAACCTCCACCTAAGGTAGAGTCTATATATTCTGCAACAAATGCTATTAAAACAATCAAAATTAAAAAACTTATTTCTAACATAATATCACATATACCCCAAGGCTCTGAGCTTCTGCATCACGTAAGCGCTCTCTTTGTCCTGCGCCCTGCCGCTCCTCTCAGAGACCTTTGTAGTTTTTAATTCCTGGACAATCTTATCTATAGTATCGGCATCTGATTCAACAGGCTCACAGCATGTTTCACATCCGATACTCCTGTAGCGCTTGCCGTTTTTAGCAAAGTATAGGCTTACAACTGGTATTTTTTCCCTCTGAACGTAGGACCATATGTCAAACTCAGTCCAGTGTAGAAGCGGGTGGATCCTTAAGTGTTCGTCCTGCTCCTTTTTTGTCTTGAACTGGTCCCATAGCTCAGGTGGCTGATTCTTGTAATCCCATTCAAAGTACCTGTTCCTTGGAGAAAAGACTCTTTCCTTTGCCCTGATGCCGTGTTCATCTCGCCTTATGCCAAGCAATAGTGCCTTGAACTTGTGTTTGTCAATCGCTTGTTTCAATGCCTCGGTCTTTAGCTTGGTGCAGCACGTCAGCTTGTCTCCAGAGTTTGGGCCAACGCCTGAGTCTAAGGCTTCCTGGTTTTTTGCAACTATAACTTTGAAGTTCCATTCTTTTGAGAGGTAATCCCTGAACTCATAGATTTCTTTGAATTTGTATCCTGTATCAATGTGTATTACAGGAAATGGCACCCTTCCGTAGAACGCCTTTCTTATCAAATACATCAAGGTTGTTGAATCCTTTCCAATGCTCCATAAAGCAGCAATGTCTTTGTACTGCTTGTAGGCCTCCCTTATTATGTAAATACTCTGACTTTCTAGAATATCTAAATGATCCATAATATCCCCTTTACAAATACCCAAGTTTTTTCAATCGTTCCCTTATTGCTTTGACCTCATCTTCAGTGAGCCTGTCTTCAGTTTTTATGTTGCCCCCGGCTGCAAGGCTTCGCATGACAAAAACAATGAACTCTGTGACGCTTGAAAATCCAGTATCTTCTATCATATTCTGAAGATTCTCATAAAGCTCCTTTGGGATCTTGATTGTAACTTTGTCCATGACACTCTATTAAGAGTGTTATTGGAGTGTTTATAAAATTATTGATTTATACAAATATATTTAAGATATGCCATATACCTATTTATTATAATTAGACATCTTAAAACAAATCTGTGAGGATATGAAATAGATGCAGTTTAAATTCGACGAATCTGGGCTAATAAAACATGGATTGATAATGACTGTATCTATGGTGATTGCACGATTCTTTGGGTACCTATTCCAGATATATGTTGCAAGAGCGCTTGGCCCCGAAGATTATGGTGTCTTTGGAAGCCTATTTGCATTTTTTATGATTTTGACCATACCTGTAGGGACTGTACAGACTGTTGTCTCGAGATATACTTCAGAATATAAAGTGAAGGGAAAGTATTCTAAGATCAAACACTTGATGATATCTGCATTTAAGAAATTGAGCAAAGTAGGTTTTGTTGGATTTGTACTTATGGCCATCTTCAGTATCCCATTTGCAATGTTTTTGAAAATGTCAAATCCAATTCCAATTATAATTTTAGGAATAACTCTTTTTTTTACTTTTACTTCTCCGATATTTAGAGGAATTTTACAAGGGCTTCAAAAATTCAACTGGCTTTCAGTTATTAATGTTTCAGAAACGTTCTTCAAGCTGGTATTTGGGGTGATATTAATCACTTTAGGATTTGGATTAAATGGTGCAATATTGGCCTTTAGTTTTGGATATCTAGTACCTTTACTTGTTGTTTTATTTCCTCTCCTGTTTCTTTTTAAAGAGAGAAGCGGAAACGAAATATTTAGCTTTACTGGAATTTATAAGTATGCCTATCTAGTTTTACTAGCAACGGGCATTCTAACTTTTATGCAAAATATAGATATAATTTTAGTTAAACATTTATTTTCTTCATATGAGGCCGGGATTTACAGTGCTATGTCAAACATAGGTAAGATCATATTCTTTTTAGGCGCAGGATTATCTGCTTCTCTTTTCCCCAAAGTTTCTGAATTAAAAAATAATAGTAAAGTTTCGTTGAGATTATTGAAAATGAGTGTTCTTACTTTATTTTTACTATCCATATCTTTTGTTGTTTGTTGTTTTTTGTTTGATGAATTGATAGCTAAATTATTATTTGGAGTAAGCTATGTTGAAGGCGCTTTATTAATTCCTTATTTTTCTATAGCATTAAGTTTTTTAGGATTGACTTCAGTTTTGATTTTCTATTTAATAGCAGTTGAAGACTTTAAATTTTTGAAGCCTATATGCTTAGCCCCATTATTACAGACTATAGGTATTTATTTTTTCCATCAAAATTTAATTAGTGTTGTTTTGATACTGAATGTATTTTTTGTTTTGTGTTTTGTAATTGCATGTATTTTTGTATTGAATAATCTTAAGAATAAAGGTGGACCATATAATGGAACAAGAAAGAATAGAAAAATATCTTGAAAGTTTAAGTAAAATTATTAGAAAGAATGGAATTTTATTAGATGCAGGTTGTGGTTCTGGTAATTTTAGTATTTGGAAAAAGATAAATAATTTTGACAATTATTTAAAGATTGGCTTGGATTTAGATCCTTTTGATAACAAAAATCTTGATTTTCCTGTTTGTGGGAATTTATACAAACTACCATTTAGAGAAAATTTAATAGATATAATTGTGTGTGAGATGGTTGCAGAACATCTAGATACACCTGAATTAATGATATCGGAATTTCATAGAATTTTAAAGAAAAATGGGCATACGATTATTTTTACGCCCAATAAGTATCATCCAATTTTCTTTTTGGCAAACTTACTACCTCAAAAAATAGTGGATAGTGTCAAGTTATATTATTATAAGTTTTCTGAAAGAGAAAATTTTGATGTGTATTACAAATTTAATGATTTCTCAAGAATATTAAAAATTAGTAAAAAATATTTTGAGATTATAGAGTTATATACTTATTATTCTGAAGCAGGATTTAGTTCTGATAAATTATTTCTTAAGAATATTTATAAAATTTATAAAAAATTTTTGTTTATTTTACCAGAAAGAATGAGGGGAGGTTTAATAGTAATTACTTTAAAGAAATAGATAATCATTAAATCTTATCAGCTTTTCCATTTATTGATTTTATTTGCATTTCATGTTTTCATTGCTCCCTGATGGTTTTTACCTCTTTATCTGTTGAGCTTGTTCTCATTTTTTTATTCCTCTCCTGCTACAGGCTTCGCATTACAAAAAAAATGAAATATATGGCACTTGAAATCCTGTTCCTTGGATTATGTTGCAGTGTTTATAAGAGTTCTTATTATATTCAATTTGGCTAGCTGATAGCCGTTTGGCATTATAAAATAAATCAAAATTAGTTTTGCTCAAATTCAATGGATTATATATGGAATAAAGAGCAAGTAAAACGATTGATGATGTCTTTAATAAAAGAGTATCTCATACTGGATTTACTTTGATTGGTATTTTAACATCTACAGTATTTTTAGGGCCAGAAAATATGATCTCATTTTTTATCTTCTTCAACTAATACCAAATCATTCTCACGATGAATCAAATCCTTTTCTATATACAATTTATCATAAAAAAGATGATATGTAGGATTTTTTATGTTATAATCACCTTTTCTAAATATAATCTTACGGGGATATAGAATACGTGTAACGTGGCCGACATCTGTCCCCAAACCTCGGGTATCACGGATATAAAAATCTTGTTCAATTTCAATTATCACTGTGGATTTTAAAGGTAGATTATCATCCATCCACAATAACATTTTTGATTCTTCTGTAATATACCTAGTTGTTAAATTAGGATACTCAAAAGAAACGATTAATACTCTATTAATTGTAAGAAGAATTAAAAAAATAAAAATTATTTTTTTATATTTGTTCTTAAAATGTTTATTAAATATTTCTTCTAATAATTTTACAAAACTAGGAAATAAAAGAGCTGAGGAAATACTAAAAAAGACAACTGCTCTACTAGCAAAACTTGTTTCATAAAAATAATATGACATATATAATATAAGAGTAAAAACCATAAGAAATAAAGAAAATAAAATAGATTTGTTAATTAATTTATCCTTAAAGAATAAAGATAAATAAGTTAAACTTAATGGAAATCCAATCAAAGGGGTGCTTGCGGGTGTATATTTTGGAGGGTGATTTCTATAAAAAATTATCCCACCCTCTTTTATCCAATTATTCCATAACTTTGGATTTTGTTTAACTTCAACAATATGAGCATTATATTCTAGAAATCCTTTTGGATCTAGAATGTATGGAATTAAAAAAAATATAGATCCTAATAAATAAAAAAATAAATATTTAATTGAGTTATCTGATTTGAACAGGAAAACAATTATTCCTAGAATAAAAAATATGATTAAACCTGTAGAGTGATAAATGTTAGTAAAAAGTCCTAGTACTATTCCCATACTCATAATTACATTATTATTAAATTCATATTTCTTCAGAACTAAACACGTGAATACTATCATGAAGATTCCAATTGGTTCAGGTAAAAACATTGAAAATCGATAAATCAAATGTGGCATAGAAATATAGTAGATAATTGAAGCTATAAGTAAATAATTCTTATTGTCACTAAAATATTCCCAAAGCCCAAGTACGGTTAATGCCCCAAAGATAGGGATAATAATTTTAACGGCGTTATAGGAAAGCATAGATGGAAATGGAAGAAACGTAATTCCCCAAAGATAATGAAATCCATCGGGATACCATTGTAAAATACTCGCCCCCTTTGAACTAAGTTCATGGAATAAGAAACCATTATCCCCAATATAATTTAGTCCACTAAACCAATACCAAGAGTCCCAACCTAGAAAAGAAAAGAATTTCGATTGATTATAGTAATATAAAAAAAAACTTAAAAATACTAATATTGTTAATACTATATCCGTTTTTGAAATATTTTTATATTTCTTAAGGTTCCAGTTTCTAATATTTTTAATCTTATTATTTTTGATAAGATAAAAAAATAATAATGAATCAATTATTCCAATTGCAACCAAAACTGAAAAAATATTAATTCGTATTCTCAAAAATTGCATTGCATAGCCCATATTAGAATATAATAGTATGTAAAAGACGGCAAAAAACACAATTTTTGTTTTAATCGAAATATTATGATAATTTGTTGGAAGAAGAAAAAGAGGGGTACATATAAAAAAGAGCCATATATATTCCCACATATTACTACCACCAAATCACTTGGAATCAAGTACCATATATAGGTTTCTTCATGATATATGCTTGCATAATTCTTCAGTATTAGTGCTTATGTTTGTAAATATCTTCTTCCTTTTAAATAGTCTTGCTTTATACAATTGTCGCTCTCTTACATAAAGCAAATTAATCATTGCTTCCTTTAACATCGTGTCACTTCTTCTAGAAATGTTAGATCGCTGTAGGGTAGCTTTCAGCTAGCCATCTTTTCCAGCTTCATATTTTCCCTCTCAAGTCTTTTAACTCTACCACATATTTTGTGAAAGCAATTCTCAGATATTCTAGATAGAACGTTTCTAATCTTGATTACTGGAATAACTTATTTCGCATTACGTTAATTGAATAGTTTTTCTTGTTGACTTCTCCTTTTCTTTTCGGCGCAGACATTAAAACACCTTAAACGATATTCACCTATTATAAATACCCAAGTATTTTAAGTTGATTTTTCATATATTTGTCTATATTTACCTTCTGCATTAAGGCGTCTTCGTTCATTTCTTGTAGTTTGTTTGCTAACATTTCATTGTTACTTATATAGATATTGAGTAATTTTTTAAATTCATCAATTTTTTCTGGGTTATCATAATTTAAAAATCGATTTACTTTTTCAAACGAATCTCGTTCTAAGTCAAATAACATTTCTTTCTCTACTGAATATTTTCTTTTGAAAAAATAAATGGGATTCCTGAGGATTTTTATTATAACATTTAGGTCCAGCTCCTTAATGTTAGAAAAGAAACTGGATTCATTTTCTTTTAATATATATTTCATATTACAGGACCTTACTGAATAATACGTATCCTTTAATCGATATTGTCTTGTTTCAGAATATGTTACTAAATTAATTTGACTCTTATTCTTTGTTATGTCTAGAATATTTTTTCCTTGAATAAACTCATAATCTTTGTAATCTATGCCTAAAAAATTAAGAATTGTTGGCATAATATCTATATGTTGAATTATTTCACTAATTACTTGACCTCCATATTGCGATTTTGGGAATTTAATTATAAGGGGCACTCTTACCAAATCATCAAAAGGAATATGGCCATGTCCAATATTCCCATCTTCAAATCTAAATGACTCTCCGTGATCTCCTGTGATTATAATAAGTGAATCATCGTAGATTTTTTTATTTTTTAATTCCTCTATTAATTTTCCTATGTGAAAGTCATTATAATATATTTCGCTATCATATAAGTCAATTATTCTTTTTTTATCTAATTCAGTTTGAATATTTTTAATACTATTTTCAGTACCATCGATTTTGCCAGAGTATAAAGGGTCTAGAAATTTACTAAATTCTTCTGGAGGGCAAAAAGGCACGTGTGTATCAATAGACCAAATAAAAAAGAAATTATCTTTGGATTGTTCGCTAAAAAAAGGAAATAAATGATTATTAATATCTTCAGAACGAGGTAATGAGATTTCCTTATCACCTATTATATTCTCCAATTTCTTATCCTTTATTTTATATCTTGCATTTGTTGTACTTTCTTTGTATAAATCTATAAAAACATCAAAACTCTTATTAAATCCCATAGGTGTGGATACTTGACCCATTGATGAAACTGCATAAGTTTTATACCCTACAAGTTTAAGAAAATCAGGTAATCGGAATAGATTATAATTAAAAAAACTATCCATATATTCAACTTTATGTACGCTTGGATACATTGAAGTTAACATAGATGCTGCTGATGGCTTTGTCCATGTAGATTGTGCAAAGGCATTTGTAAAAACTATCCCATCTTTGCATAAATTGTCAATATTAGGTGATGTACCTCTTTCATAACCATAACAAGATAAATGGTCTACTCTCAACGAATCTAAAACATAGAATATTATATTCATTTATTCACCTATTATAACTACCCAAGTATTATTGAATAAATACTATTCTAAATAATTTACTACAATTATAACCTTTGTGGTGAATATATATCTATCTAGGGAAAAAAACAAACAATCTAAATTTTTAATTTAAATACATAAAAATTATTTCCATTTAAATTTTTTTTCGTGTATACCAATTCAAAGTATGTAGTGTCAAAAAATTTTTCTATTGAATTAGAATCTCCTAGATATCTTGCAAGGATATCATCATATAGTATATAAACTTCACTTGGGTATTTATAGAATCTTCTTACCTCTTCTTCTTTATTATCAACATATCCTACAATGTAATTTTTATTTTTTATTAAATTTAAAATGCTTGCATATGCTTGCTCAGAACTACTACTAAGATAGATATCTCTTACAAGGTCTTCTCTAAAATTCCCATTTTCCCATAGGAATATTCGATCTGTTAATCCATAGTTAGATGAATATGTTTGATACCACTCTGAACAGATTACAATTGAATTATCTTCAGAATTATTTTTTAAAAATTTACCGATTTCAAATATTTCAAAATTATCTTGGAGATTACTTATTGTCGGATTCTGGAGAGTATTCAAATTCTTGTCATATAGATTTATCAAAGAAAAGAGGATAATACAGAATAAAAATAATATTTTAACTGGTTTAATCTTAATAGTTGAAAAAATTCTATAGATAGCATAAGCTACCAGAATGATAAAAAATGGATGTGCATACATTAAAAATCGATATGAAGTCGAAATGGGGAAAAAAAATAGGAATAATAATACGGCCGTTATTCCGTAACTAAATAATATTATATCTTTTTTTTCTTTAAATATTATGATATATGAGATCAAAAATAATAATATTAGTATTTTGGGGTATATGCCTAAAAATAAATCCAAGGTTTTATCGGGCCCAAATAAATATGTATTGCTAGATATAACGTTAAAAATGCTTGCATCGGGATAATATAAGATACCTTTGTACCACAACATAATTGATGCAGCTGAAAATAAAGAAATTACAAATACTAATATCTTTTTATTTTTTATATTTATTTCGTTAAAATTAGAAATTATAAAAATAGTTAGCAATATTAACATTCCACCCAAGAAACCATTTACTGAATGAAAAAATATTAATAATATTATAACGATAAAAATTTCAAAAAACATTTTTTTATTTATATTAAGAAATAACGAGCTTCCCAAAGCTATAATTATGAACAGAAGTAGGTATATACCAATTAAATAATTTTGAATTCCTTTGATATTGGATACATACAACAAAAAAAATGAGAATGAATATAAAACGCCCAAGTAAATAATCATTTTATTCATATTTTTTTCTTTAACGCCTTCGTACCCTGTTACACAATAATACATTCCAAAGATAAAAAGAATAGATACTATATTTTTAGGTGCAATACTCCAAGGCAGAAAGAAATTTTCTAATGTATGAACTAGAAAAGTCCCAATAAAAGTAGCATATATCGATAAAAATCGATTCTTAATAATTTGAAAAGAAAGGATATACATACCTATCGCATAGATAGGGTATAAAATAAATCTTGTAGCCCAAAATATCATCAACGGCTCAGATTTTATGTCAATATTGAATATTTTTATAGCTAAAGCGTATAGAGTATGCATTGTTGGGAGATAAGTAGAATGAAAAATAATTGGTCTATTTTGTTCGATAATCTTTACTGTTAAGAATAAATGTTGCATATAATCATTTTCATTGGCATATGGATATTTCCAAAAATAAGAAATAAAAATGGAAAAGAGCAAAGATAATAATGAGATAGTTAGGATATCTTTATAATTAAACATAAAGGTATAATTTGATTCATCCTTTACAAATAAAGAAAGAACACATACTGCTAATACTATTACTGTATAATAGTTTAAGTTAAATAAATAATTTGTATATAAAAATACTTCTAGCAATATAAGACATATTACCCCAAACGACCATTCAATTAAAATTTCAATTATTAAATTTTTATTCTTACCAATCTTTATTAATTTACGGAATAGGGATAAGGTAGTTCTTCCAAATAAGTAAGGGATGAATAATAAAGACGGTTGGGCAATTAAAGATTTAATTATCTCTGGAAAATCAATTATGTTTAGCAAAATCGAGAATATCAATGTATAGATTAATGCGAAATAACTAATATTTTTTTCTTTTATCAAACATATTTCCCCTTTCAAAATCTTTTTTTCTTTTAATAAATTTTAGATTTTGTTTTATACTTTCTTTTAATGAAAATTTAATCCCTATTTTTGAGATTTCATAATCCGATACTGTTCGATTTAATTGTATAATCTTCCTTTTTCTGTAAATTTTTCTTATGTTTTTAATATTACTAAAGTAGGATTTTATTATCGCAAAAATCATCATGTATTCTCTTTCAGGAATAAATAATGCTAAATAAACACTAAGGGAGAAAATTAAGTGAAGGAATATTATCTTAAACAAATTTTTCGCTTCAGTATATTTTAGGATGTTGGTAATATTATTTCTCCATAATAGATGTATACCTCTCGAAGATCGTCGACCAAAAGTAGAACTTATTTTATGATAAAATTTGGAAGAGGGAATACAATAAACATTATATCCATAAAGCCACGCCTTCCAACTAAAGTCATAATCTTCTGCATATGCAAAATAATCTTTATCAAAGCCACCTAGATCGGTAAATAATTCCTTTTTTAATAGCATTCCACACCCATCGGCATAAAAAGAAATTATTTTTTCTTTTATGTCTAGTTGGTAATCAAATTTGTATACATGTGGAGAAAATGGAACCCCCCATGCAAATAGTTTTGAACCACAAAAAACAACTATATCTCTATGATCATAACGAAGCATCATACTGCTGTATATAGCATTTTGTTCAATCATTGCATATTTTATCATTTCACTTAGCCAATTTTTTTCTACAATTGTATCATTATTTATAAAAGCAATGTATTCTCCTTTGGCATATTTTACAGTTAAATTGTTTCCTTCTGCAAATCCATAATTTTTTTCAAATTGTATAGTTCTTATCCATGGATAATTTTTTTTAATGAAATTTGAAGATCCATCTGAAGATCCATTATCTGCTATTATAAGTTCAAATCTTGATTTAGGATAATTTAGATTTTTTATAGACTCTACAAACTCAGAGATATGATGTTTACCATTATAATTTACTACTATAATACTTACATATGGAAGTTGGTCGCTAATCATTTGTTTTCCTCTTGAAATAATTTACTACCTCGAACTATCAATTTTGTCCCATGTGACTTTGTATTTTCTTTTCATAAAATCATGCCATGCATATAATACAATTAATTGTGATACAAAAAAATAGTGAATTGAAACAAATATATTATTAATCTTAAAATTAAATTTTTTTAGTCCTAAATAGAGAACCTCTGTAATAATTAAGATTATTCCAATAAAAATTAATCCAACTATCCATGGATTATGTAAAATGAAGTAATAGTAAAAGGTAGTGATTATTAGTAATGCAAGTAGCAATGGACTGAAAACTCGTAAAAAAGAATGTGATGGCAAAATTAGAAAACTGTAAAGACCGTATTTAGGATTAAATAACATCCTATAATGTTTTATCATTATTTGAAGTGTTCCTATTACTCTCCTCTTTTTTTGTGTTATTTCATCTTGGATAGAATTAGGGGCATATTCCCATATGATGGCACTAGGCTCATGTAATAATTTATAGCCAGTTTTTCTAATTCTTATGGACATATCAAAATCTTCTGCTATAATATTTTCGTCTAAACAATTAATTATGTCTTTTCGAAAACATGAAATCTCTCCTACCATGCATAAAACAGAATCTATTCTACTTTCTTTTTCCCTAATCCAGTTCTCCAACCTTCTAAAAAAGGATTCTCCTGCACCAATATCGCTATTAAAACTATTCTTCAAAATGTATTTTCCTTCCACGCCTCCAATTTTGGGATTGGCAAAATGCTTAGTCAAATTCGAAAGAGAATTCTTTTCCATGTAGGCATTAGCATCAGTTATAAGGATAATATCTCCTTTAGATTCTTTTAATCCTAAATTCACTGCAGATGCTTTACCTTTCCTTGTTTTTTGTTCTATTAATTTTATTATTATTCTAGTACTATTATGTGAAATTTCATTCACAATTTTTCTAGTATTATCTTTAGATGCGCTATCAACTACAATAATTTCGATATTTTTCTTTTTATATTTAAGATCCAAACAATTTAGTAATTTATTTCTAATTACTTTTTCTTCATTATATGTGGGAATGATAATAGTAAGAAAAGGACTAAAATTAGAATCATAGTAACTATTATTAGTAAAAAACTTAGATATAATAAATAAGAATATTGGGTATCCAAGATAAATCCAGAAAATACTAAATAATGACCAAAAAAATAAGAATTTAATAATTTCCATGTTTATTACCTTTTGAATGACCTTGTTTATAGTTATTTCATTTGTAGTATAAATAATTTATAGGATTTCAAGTTCTATTTTCTAATATCTTTTTTATACCTAATTTCAATGAGAATTTTGGCCTAATATTTAAATTTTCTTCTAATTTTTTTGTATCTCCAAGTGTGACATGTATATAGTTTTTTATTTCATTAGCTACGTAAACTGGTTTAATTGAAGATCCGATATTTTCGTTAATAACTTCTACTAAATCATTTAAACTATATGAGATACCAGTTCCAATATTTAAAATATCATATTTTATATTTGATTTATAAGCAGATATAATTCCCGAAATAACATCATCAACATAAATGAAATCTCGACGTTGCTCTCCATTTCCATATATAATTGGAGATTTACCATTTTTCATGCCCCATAAAAACTGAGAAACTAAATTTGCATATTTTCCTTTAAACCTTTCATTGGGGCCATAAACTGAAAAGAATCTCAATCCAATAGACATAGTTTCATGCCAATCATAATGTAAACTAGCTAATCTTTCCATTGCGTATCTTGCTTCAGTGTAATAATCCTTGACATATATACTCATATCTTCTTTCCAGGGAGTAGTATTACCGTTGTAAACAGAAGATGAAGATGCCCACACCATTTTTACGTTTAAATCTTGACTTAGCTTTAACATATTTATGAAATCATTTATGGCTTTCCCAACCAAGGAAGGATTTTCTTTGTACATAGGTGAAGAAGAATATATGCCTAAATGAAAGATTCCATCTATACCTTTTATATCTTCTAGGACAATACTACCAGCATCTTTTTCAATAAAATTAATATCACTAATATATTTAATAATATTATCTTTTGATCCACTATGTAAATTATCCACAACGATTATTTCATTTCCTTTTTTTATCAATTCTTCTACCAGATGACTTCCTATAAATCCAGCGCCCCCTGTAACTAGAAATTTTTTCATAATATTCCCTCATTTTTTTATAACATAAAATAAACCATAATTTGTTATCCCATAATCTTTAATTTTATCTTCATAAGAATTAACAAATTTATCTATCCCAATTGTAGCTCCTTTCCATTTCTCATTATTATAATCGTGAAATACCATTATTCCATTTGAGGACAACTTTGGCCAAATTGCAGATGCACTATAAAAAATACTATCAGCCAAATCACAATCAATAAATGCAAAACAATAATCAGATTCAAGTCTATGCAGTGTATTTACAAAAAAACCTTTTATAGGAATAACAATATTCTTTAAACCTAATTTTTCTATTTTCTTAGTTACATACTCATAAGAAGTTATGGTAAATGCATTGTCAACTGGATTAGTTAGATTCATTTCTCTTTCTCTTTTTAATTCATTTTTATCAAATCCTTCGAAAGAATCACAAGCATAAACGATCTTATCACTTTTTTCCTGAATAAGATAATTTGCCATTACAATACTGGTTCCGCAAAGTGAACTACCACATTCAATTATATTTCCCTTTAATGAAAGAGTTTTTTCAAGATTTAGTAATAAATCATTTAGTTCATTATGGCTTAATCCAGATTCATAATTTATATAAGATATTTTGTAAAAAAAGGGAAAATTTAATAATATTCGATTTAAAAATTCTTTTGGAATAGCATATCTTAATTTTGACTTTAAACTCATTATCTCGCCTACAAAATTTCATTGTATTTTCTATTTTTCCATATTAAAACTAATGCTTTCATTTAAATTCCTCATCGAATAAATTTGCGGTATAAGAAATACTCATAACAAATGAAGAGTAATGTCTCAATTCCAATAATAAAACTAAAAGTCCGAATATTACAAATCTTAAACAGAAAACATATATAATTTCCACGCTGCAAGAAATACTTTCGAACAATACCCTCAAAATCAAAGATAATCTTCCCCCTGAAGATGACTTATTAGTCCACTTTTCCAATCCTTAGGACAAACTCCCAATTTTTGAAGCTTTTGATTATTCAATGCAGAGAAAATTGGTCTTTCTGCTTTTCTATCTAAGTCCTTTGAATCTATTTTTTGTATATCTGGATTTAAATTCATAATCTTAAAGATCTCAGTGGCAAATTCATACCAGGAACATTGCCCGCTATTATTCAAATGGTAAATTCCAAATTCAGGATTCTTTTCAATTAGACTTTTTATAAGGAAAGCAGCATCTTTTGTATAAGTAGGTGACATGAAGATATCATCAACTACTTTTATTTCTTCGTTTCTTTCTGCTGTGGAAATCATAGTTTCTATAAAGTTTCCCCCTTTCCCACTAGACCCCGCTTTACCGAATAGACTTGATACTCTAAAGATGTAATATTTTCTTGAATAACATTGTGTCAAACATTCCCCCAAATATTTGCTCATACCATAAACATTGATAGGATTTGGAAGGTCATCTTCAGTGTATGGAGTTCCTTTTCTCCCGTCAAAAACATAGTCGGTGCTTATGTAAACATTTGTGGAATTAAGTTCTTCAGATACCATAGCAATGTTCTTTGCACCGATTGAATTGACACTAAATGCTTCTAAAGGATAAATCTCCGCATCGTCCACTTTGACATATGCGGCACAATTGATTACAACATCTGGATTGATTTTGCCCAATACTTTTCTGCACATAGAAAAATCAGTAACTTCTATTTCTTTCCTTGTTAAATTTACAGCGTCTTCTCCATAAATCTTGGAAAGATCTGAACCAAGTTGACCGTTTGAACCTATTATTGCTGTTTTATTTTTCATCTAATTCCAGTACCCTTTAGTTTGCTCTTCTACCCTCCTCTTAAGAGGCTTCCACCAACGAGGATTATTTTCATACCATTGGATAGTCTTTCTCATTCCTTCGTCAAACGAGACTTCCGGGTGCCATCCCAAAGACATTACTTTGCTACTGTCTAAGGAGTACCTGAAATCGTGTCCCGGTCTATCCTTTACATATTTCAAATAATTGTCCTGGTCTTTGCCCATTTCCTTTAGTATAAATCTCGCAATATCAATTGTCCTTTTTTCAACACCACTACCAAGATTATAAGCTTCGCCAACTAAACCATTCATTAAGATGTGGTATATCCCTCTACAGCAGTCCTCTACGAAAAGCCACTCACGTATGTTCTCTCCCTTTCCATATAATGGGATTGGAAGGTCTTCAATCAGATTAGTGATAGCAAGTGGCATCAGCTTTTCTGGGAACTGGTAATAACCAAAGTTGTTTGATGGCCTTACTATTATAGAGGGAAACTCATAGGTCTTATGGTAAGCACTTACTATAAGTTCTCCGCTAGCTTTGGATGCAGAATACGGGGAATTTGGCGCCATTGGTGTATCCTCATGAAACTTATCTAGCTTGTTCTCAATTGCACCATAGACTTCATCAGTTGATATGTGGATGAATTTTTTAATGCCTATTCTTCTAGATGTTTCAAGAAGTATTTGAGTTCCTAAAACATTAGTCGATATGAAAGGAGCTGGGTCTCTAATAGATCGGTCAACATGGCTTTCTGCTGCAAAATGAACAACATGGTCAACTCCACTTAGATCATCAATTAGATCAAATGAGTTAACGATGTCCGTTTTGAAAAAGGTATATCTGTTGCTATCTTCAACATCCTTTAGATTGTCTTTGTTACCGGCATATGTAAGGGCATCAACATTTATTATGTCCCAGTCTGTCTTTTCGAAAATAAAATGGATGAAGTTACTACCTATGAATCCGCATCCACCAGTAACTAAGAGCTTCATTATCAATCAATCCGAAATGGTGAATTTTTGTCATTTTCATGCCTGATTTCATCTACAGTTTCTTTCCTTTTTGTCCCAGCAAATAGCTTATTTGGGAAATTCACAACTGTTCCTAGAATTGTGCCTGTGTTCTTGTACCCATGAACAACTCCTGGTGGCACTATCACCATTCCAGGATAGTCCTCACCAAAATACTTGGTCATTATATTGCCATAAGTCTTTGAACTCTTTCTGTTGTCCCACAAACATACTTTGAAGTTTGAAGGCCCCAAAAAACAGAAATAATCTGTCTGATTTTCATGCTCATGCGGGCCTCTAGTTATCCCGGGGTAAGTCACAGATATATAAGACATTACAGGCAAATGCTCTTTTTCTAATTCATCTTCTCTAAATAGCTCGCAAAGCCAGCCTCTATCGTCAACATATTTTTTAAGTTCCTTTATCACAACACCATCAATTGGACGATTGGTGAATTTCATAACTCAACCTCCGAATAGTCTCCTATATGTAGGATTACACCTTTGTCCTCCTTTTTGCTGTAAACTTTCGCATGCCTTCCTATAAGACTTTCGTACAATCTTTTTACATTAGAAATTTCAGACCCTTCTAAAAGAACGGAATACTCAACTGAAGAATTTGAAACTTTTGATGAGTTTCCAATGCTAGTGAATGGGCCTATAAATGAGGATTCAATTAAGCAGTTCTCACCTACAATTACTGGCCCTCGGATAGTCGAATTCTTTATAATAGCAGTTTTTGCTATTTCAACTCTCCCATCAATTTTGGAGTCCGCTATATTACCGTCAAGTTTGTATGACAATTTTTCATCAAGAACCGTGGCATTTGCCAGAAGTATGTCGTCTTTTTTACCTGTATCTAGCCACCAAGAGGACAAAATTTCTGCCTTAACATTGTATCCTTTTCCAATCATAATTTGGATTGCATCTGTTATCTCAAGTTCCCCACGCCAAGATGGTTTTACCTCTTTTATAGCTTCGTGGACCCTTGCAGAAAAAACGTAAACGCCAACTAGTGCTAAATTACTTATGAATTCCTTTGGCTTTTCAACTAATTTATTAATA